>NZ_CP041666.1:3314114-3615398 GCF_007301515.1 Radiobacillus deserti | reverse complement strand
TCGAGGGACACCCCTTTCGCTAGGTTAAGTATAGGAAATAAAAAACCTCTCGCAATCTTTCGAATGAATAAAATAGGAAAGATCGAAAGGTACATACGAAAAAAAAGAATGTGGATAAAATTATATAATAACTAATAGGGTCGTATCCATTTATAACAATTTTCCACAGGTTTGTTGATAATGTTGCAAACAGGGATGTGTGTAAATGTCCACACCTTATCCACAGTCTGTGGATAATATTATAAATGGATGAGGTTTTTTCACTGTTAAAACACAAATATAATACCAAATAAATACTGATGTTGCAACGGTTTTTCGACAGTTATCCACATTAACTACAGGTTGTAGACAGAAACTATCCACAATACTATATTTTGTTATTAATTTGTCGATAAGTGTTGTGGAAAGTCGATTGTGGATAATCAACATGTAAACAGGAGCTGTGGATATCTGTGGATAGTTCAAGAATGAGGAGACACACCTCGAAACTTAGTTGACATTGGGATGGTGTATTACTTATAATATATTGGACTGTCTTTTATATAATTGATTTTTAATTCCTCAGGGAGGTGTATATAAATGAAACGTACATTTCAACCTAATAATCGTAAACGTAAAAAAGTACATGGTTTTCGTTCACGTATGAGCACTAAAAACGGTAGAAAAGTTTTAGCGCGTCGTCGTCGTAAAGGAAGAAAAGTATTATCTGCATAGGCCACTGAACACTGTCAGTGGTCTTTTTCACGTAAGGAAAGTATAAAAAGCTAGGCTAAGTAGAAACTTTTGAAGAACCCTTAGTCTTATTTTATGTTGAAGTAATGGCGATCCAGCGCTGGGTCGCTTCTATATAGAAGATAGTAGGACTGTTGAAATACCTTTTATCCAGTTGGGGACAAGGGTTGTATTCTCATGGATTTGGAGGGAATCTTCCCATGAAAAAGGCATATCGTATGAAAAAAAATGAAGAATTTCAGCTGGTATTTAAAAAAGGAAAGTCCTTTGCTAATCGCCAGCTGGTTCTTTACTATTTACCAAAAGATAATCAAGAACATTTTCGTATAGGGCTTTCCGTTAGTAAAAAAGTTGGAAATGCCGTAGAGAGGAATCAAATCAAAAGATATATAAGACAAGCTTTTCTTGAATTAGAAGATCAGGTACAACCTCATTATGATTTAATCATTATTGCTAGGAAACCTGTTCTAGATATGGACTTTCACCAAGTGAAAAATAGTTTAATGCATGTTTTAACTAAATCTAAAATACTATATAAAAAAAGTAGAAATAAAAAATAGAACTAAAGCTTGAAGAAATGGTAAAATACATACAACAGGTAGCTTTTATAGGAAGTAAGGAGGAAGAACATTGCGTAAAAAGGTCATCCTGACAGCGGCCTTAATAGGATTGCTAGTGTTACTAGCAGGTTGCGGACAGATTAATGAAGACATTACGAGTGACAGCACAGGCTTTTGGAACGTTTATTTTGTGTATCCTTTATCCTGGTTAATTACTTACTTTGCTGAATTATTTGGAAATGACTACGGTTTATCGATTGTAGTTGTTACAATATTGATTCGATCAGCTTTATTACCTTTGAACATTAAACAATTAAAAAGTTCAAAAGCAATGCAAGAAATTCAACCACAAATTACAGAATTAAAACAAAAATACAGCTCAAAAGATGCAAAAACCCAACAAAAATTACAACAAGAAACGATGGCATTGTTCCAAAAAAATGGTGTTAATCCGATGGCAGGCTGCTTGCCAATTTTAGTTCAAATGCCCATCTTGATTGCATTTTATCATGCTATTATGCGGACAGCTGAAATTGAAAAACATGAATTTTTATGGTTCCAATTGGGACAACCTGATCCGTATTTCATCTTACCAATAGTTGCGGCGGGTGCTACGTTCCTTCAGCAAAAGCTTATGATGGCAGGTATGTCTAATCAAAGTAACAACATGATGCCGCAGATGACCATGATGTTATATATGATGCCAATTATGATTGGGGTTACAGCTATCTTCTTCCCATCGGCTTTAGCATTGTACTGGGTAGTTGGGAACATTTTCATGGTAGCTCAAACGGTGTTTATTAGAAGACCTATGATGAAAGATGCGGGAGGAAATGAAAAGTGAGACAGATAACTGCTACTGGTCAAACAGTTGATGATGCGGTCCAATCAGCATTGCAGCAGTTAAACACAACAAGAGACCAAGTCAATATTGAAATTATTGATGAAGGGAAAAAAGGGATTTTAGGATTGTTTGGTTCTAAAAGAGCAATTGTAAAAGTCACTTTAGCTCCTAGTCATTTGAAGGTTGCCGAAACGTATTTACAAGATATTGCACGCCATATGGGTGTTGACGTAAAGGTAACGACAACAACGGTACAAAACACCATTACGTTTGATCTTTCCGGAGATAAGATTGCTTTATTAATAGGAAAAAGAGGACAAACATTAAATGGCATTCAATATTTATTGCAGTTAATTGTTAATCGGAATGCAAAGGATTATTATACGGTAGTAGTAGATGCAGAAGGATATCGGGATCGTAGAAAACAAACGTTAGAAACATTAGCAAATCGAATGGCGGAAAAGGCAATTTCAACTAGACGTTCTGTAACGTTAGAACCAATGCCATCGTATGAAAGAAAAGTGATTCACACAGCTTTACAGGATCGGACGGATATTTCGACTTCTTCGGAAGGAACGGAGCCTAACCGTCACGTAGTTATTCATTCCTCATAAAAGTGCTAAAAACTCCCTTTGGGGAGTTTTTTTATGTCTTCTGTTTGTGTAGAAAAATACTTGGTGTGGATAATCTGCAAGCAAATAAGTTATTCACATGTGGATAAGGGTGATAAAATAGAGGAGGTATCCTTTTGTGGATATCTTTCAAAAAGCAAAAACTTGTGGTATTCTATGAAGTTAGTGACAAAATAATGTGTATAACCAGTAACGATTATATAGATAAAGTAAGAGTCATGGAGGTGAGCAGGTGAATACAGATACAATTACCGCGATATCCACTCCAATTGGAGAAGGGGCCATAGCGATTGTACGCTTGAGTGGACAAGAGGCTGTAGAAATTGCAACAAGGCTATTTGATGGGAAGAGATTAACGGATGTTGAGTCTCATACGATACATTACGGTAAACTGATTGATCCTCGTACAAATGAAGTGGTAGAGGAAGTAATGGTAACAGTGATGAGAGGGCCGAAGACATTCACACGTGAAGATGTAGTGGAAATCAATTGCCATGGTGGTCTTGTATCCGTAAACCGTGTATTAGAACTTGTACTAGCGAATGGAGCAAGACTTGCGGAGCCCGGTGAATTTACAAAGCGTGCTTTTTTAAATGGAAGAATTGATTTATCCCAAGCGGAAGCGGTTATGGATTTGATTCGGGCAAAAACGGATAGAGCGATGAACGTAGCTTTAAAACAAATGGATGGCCGTTTATCTGGATTGATTCAAAATTTGCGCCAAAAACTTATCGAAACGGTTGCGCATGTGGAAGTGAATATCGATTATCCAGAGTATGATGATGTGGAAGAAATGTCGCATGAGATGATGAAGGAGAAGACGAAGGAAGTTTATGAAGAAATAGAGCGATTATTACAAATGGCTAAACAGGGTAAAATATTGAGAGAAGGTTTAGCAACGGCGATTATCGGACGACCTAATGTAGGAAAATCCTCTTTGATGAATGCGCTTGTTCATGAAAATAAAGCCATTGTAACGGACATCCCAGGAACAACAAGAGATACAATAGAAGAGTATGTGAATGTAAGAGGGGTTCCGTTAAGACTTGTCGATACAGCGGGGATTCGAGAGACAGAAGATATCGTGGAACGTATGGGTGTTGATCGATCTCGAAAAGTATTGAAGGAATCAGATTTAATCTTAATGGTTCTTAACTATAGTGATGAACTAACAGAAGAAGATAAACAACTTTTTAAGGCTGCAGAGGGTCTCGAAAAAATTGTTATATTGAACAAAACAGATCTTCCAAGAAAGATTAACTTAGAAGAGGTAGATGGATTAGCAGAAGGTAATCCAGTTATTACAACTTCGATTATTGAAGAGAAAGGCATTGATGAACTAGAAGAGGCTATTGCTAAGACCTTCTTCGAAGGGGATTTGGATGCAGGCGATTTAACTTATGTATCAAATGTAAGACATATACAGCTTCTGAAACAATCGTTGCAAGCGTTAGAAGATGCTATGACGGGAATGGAATCTGGAATGCCAATTGACCTTGTACAAATCGATGTAACAAGAACGTGGGAGCTACTCGGAGAAATAATCGGCGATACGGTACATGAAAGTCTGATCGACCAACTATTCTCTCAATTCTGTCTTGGAAAATAGCAGAGATATTAGAAAAGGAGAATTTAACATGACTTATGAAGCAGGGACATATGACGTCATTGTCATCGGTGCTGGTCACGCAGGAGTTGAAGCAGCTTATGCTTCCGCAAAACGTGGTGCTAATACTTTAATGCTATCCCTAAATCTAGATATGATTGCATTTATGCCTTGTAATCCTTCCGTAGGTGGACCAGCAAAAGGCGTAGTCGTTCGTGAAATAGATGCATTAGGCGGCCTGATGGGACGTGTAATCGACAAAACACACATTCAAATGCGGATGTTAAATACAGGGAAAGGTCCTGCTGTGAGAGCGTTACGTGCACAAGCGGATAAACCACTGTACGTGCAAGAAATGAAGAGACTTTTAGAAAATGAAACGAATTTAACGATGCGTCAAGGGATGGTTAACGAATTATTAATAGAAAATGGAGAATGTAAAGGGGTTATCACGGAGACAAAAGCAGTGTACCGTGCGAAAGCAGTAGTCATCACTACTGGCACCTTTATGCGTGGACGTGTCATTATTGGTGATTTATCCTATGAAAGTGGACCAAACAACCAAAGAGCATCAGTAAAGCTATCGGAACACTTAGAACAACTTGGCTTTGAATTGGTTCGTTTTAAAACAGGTACACCACCTCGAGTGAACAGTCATACGATTGATTATTCAAAAACAGAGATTCAACCAGGCGATGAAGAGCCAAGAGCATTTTCTTATGAAACTACAGAGTTTATAACAGATCAAATTCCTTGCTGGCTCACGTACACGAATGAATTTACACATAAAATTATTGATGAAAACCTTGGGTTATCTGCTATGTATTCAGGAATGATTAAAGGGACAGGGCCAAGATATTGTCCTTCCATTGAAGATAAGGTTGTCCGCTTTAACGATAAACCGCGCCATCAAATTTTTCTAGAGCCAGAAGGACGCAATACAGAAGAAGTTTACGTTCAAGGCCTTTCTACCTCATTACCTGAATTTGTTCAACATGACATGGTACGTTCTATTGCCGGCTTAGAAAACGCAGAAATTATGAGAGCGGGTTATGCCATTGAATATGATGCGGTAGTTCCAACACAATTATGGCCAACATTAGAGACGAAAAAAATACCAGGCCTGTTCACTGCAGGACAAATTAACGGCACGTCTGGCTATGAAGAAGCGGCTGGACAAGGAATCATGGCGGGCATCAATGCTGCATCTAAAGCACTTGATAAAGAATCTGTGATTTTAGATCGTTCCCAAGCGTATATCGGTGTATTAATTGATGACTTAGTAACAAAAGGAACAAATGAGCCTTATCGTTTACTTACATCAAGAGCTGAATATCGACTATTGTTGCGTCATGATAATGCGGATTTAAGATTAACGGATATTGGCTATGATATTGGATTAATTAGTGAAGAACGTTACGAAAGGTTCCAAGAAAAGAAACGGTTGATAGAAGAAGAGAAAAAACGTCTTCAAAAAGAAACGGTTAAGCCTGATGACCATGTATTATCTATTATGGAAGAAGCGGGTGCAGCACGGTTAAAAGAACCGACAAAAGCTTATGAATTGCTAAGAAGACCTGAAATTAAATATGACATGATTGAGCGAATTACTGCACCAGAAAAGGATCTTCCCATGGACGTAAAAGAGCAAGTAGAAATTCAGGTGAAATATCAAGGGTATATTGAAAAATCCAATCAACAAGTGGATCGTATGAAAAAGATGGAAGATAAAAAAATACCAGAGGATATTGATTATGATGCAATCGGTGGTATTGCAACGGAAGCGAGAGAAAAACTAAAGAAAGTTCGTCCATTATCGGTGGGCCAGGCTTCTAGAATTTCCGGAGTTAATCCAGCCGACGTATCCATCTTATTAGTCTATATTGAACAAGGGAACATTGCTAAAGTATCGAATGAGTAATGAAAGGAATACGGTATGAACATAGAGACCTTTCTAAATGAATTAAAACTAAGAGGCTTAGACGTTAATGCGAAGCAACGAGAGCAATTTCATATTTATTTTAAAACACTTGTGGAATGGAATGAAAAAATGAATTTAACAGCTATTACGGAAGAAGAAGAGGTGTACGCAAAACATTTCTTCGATTCCATTTCAGCTGGCTTTTATTTTGATTTTAATCGTCCTTTACGAGTATGTGATGTAGGTGCGGGGGCTGGATTTCCGAGCCTTCCATTAAAAATCATGTTTCCCGAATTAAAAGTAACTATCGTAGATTCGCTGCAAAAGAGGATTACATTTTTGAATCATCTTGCCAATCAATTAGGATTAGAAGAGGTAGCGTTCTATCACGATCGAGCGGAGTTATTCGGGAGAAATGAAAGGTTTAGGGAATCCTTTGACGTTGTGATGGCGCGAGCGGTTGCACGTTTGTCCGTATTATCGGAATTATGCCTTCCACTAGTTAAGAAACCAGGTGCTTTTATCGCAATGAAAGGACCAAGTATTTCCCAAGAAATAGAGGAATCACAAAGTGCATTAGAACTATTAGGAGGAAAGCTTGAAAAAGTAGAGACTTTTCAGCTTCCAGAGGAAAATGGGGAAAGAAATATTGCGATTATCCAGAAAACGAAAAAAACCCCGAAAAAATTTCCTAGAAAACCAGGTGTTCCGAATAAACAGCCTTTATAAGATGAAAGCCTTCTTTTTACGTAAAAAGAAGGCTTTTTTAGGTACAAAAAAGAATTATTATTACTATAGTATAAGAGGGATGAGAACAAACCATTTTTTCGTTAAAACTCCTAAATAAATGGAAGGGGTGAAGGTTATAAATGAAATTAATATTTTTATTTGGTCCACAAGCTGTAGGAAAAATGACTGTAGGACAAGAGCTTGCAAAAATAACAGATCTTAAACTATTTCATAATCATATGACCATAGATCTCGTGCACCAATTTTTCGATTTTGATTCTCCTTCTCTATGGAGATTAGTAGATGTATTCCGATTTGAAATGTTCAAGGAAGTGGCTACAAGTAACCAAGCAGGTATTATTTTTACATATGTATGGGCCTTTGATCAAGAAAAGGATTGGGAATTTTTAGGAAAGGTAAAAGAAATATTTGAATCCAATGGTGCAGATGTGTATATGGTTGAGCTTGAAGCTGATTTAAAGGAACGGTTGGTTCGAAATAAGAGTGAGCATCGGCTTGTGCACAAGCCAACAAAACGAAATATTCAACAGTCTGAACAAAATTTACAAGAAACAATGGAGAAACATCGATTAAATTCATTGGAGAATGAAATTATACATCCAAATTATCTACGAATAAATAATACAAATTTATCAGCGAAAGAAACAGCCCTTCAAATTAAAAAGAAGTTCCTTTTATAGATTAATACTAGATAACTATGAACTTTTACCTATAATAATATTTTTTGTGTTCGAATCAATTACTTTTATACCCGTATATATGATAAAATAAGGAAGTGAAATGATTCGATCCTTCTAAATCTATTTTTTCTGGAATGTAGTAGACTTTCTCATAGAGAGTATCTAAACATAATGTTTCACGTGAAACAATGAAAAATACTTAAGACTAGGATTGTAAGTAAGGTGGTGTAATTGATGAAACACCCTTTTGGTCGTTTATTCGGCACTGGAGATAAATCAGAGACAGAAGAGAAAAATGATTATCATCCAGATGAGGTCATTCATATTCCGGTTCGAGAGATTGAACCAAATCGATTTCAACCAAGATCCATTTTTAGTGATGAAAAAATAGCAGAATTAGCTCAAACAATCCGAACTCATGGAATCATTCAACCGATTGTAGTAAGGAAAATATCCCAAGAGAATGATGGGTATGAATTGATTGCAGGTGAACGAAGATGGAGAGCAGTTCAGTATTTAGAATGGGAAACTGTTCCGGCTATTATTCGTAATATGACGGATACGGAAACTGCTTCTGTTGCTCTTATAGAAAACCTGCAACGAGAAGAGTTGACGGTTATAGAAGAAGCAATGGCATACGGAAAACTACTAGAATTACATGGGTTAACACAAGAGGCTTTAGCACAAAGGCTAGGCAAGAGTCAGTCGACCATTGCGAATAAAATGAGACTATTAAAGTTACCAGAAGAGGTACAAGTTGCTTTGTTAGAAAAAAAGATAACAGAGCGTCATGCACGAGCATTAATCGTATTAAAAGATCCAGAAACGCAAGTGAAAATCTTGCAAGATATACTGGAAAAAGAACTAAATGTAAAACAAACAGAAGAGCGAATTGCGAAGCTTTTTGAAGATAAACCTAAAAAAAGAAAACCTAAGCTAAAAGGCTTTAACAAAGATATGAGAATTGCAATGAATACTATTAGGCAGTCTTTAAGCATGGTTTCAGATACGGGAATCGATTTAGAAACAGATGAAGAAGACTATGATGATTACTATCAAATTACGATAAAGATTCCAAAGAAGAAAACATAATAGGTTGTTGCCCCATCTTGTAACCCGAAGATGGGTCCTTTTTTGCCTTAAAAGAATGTCCTTTTGTATGTACAAGACATTCACTAGAGTGAAGGGATAGTTCTCTGATCTATGAGCAATTACTCGTATTGTTAAAATAGAAAATTACAAGAACTTATCTGCATCCTATTACATATTTGTTATAAATAACTACCAAATAAGTAGTAGAAAAGTACAGGATTTTATTAATTTGAAGAAAAATCGACCAAATACTAAAAAAAGTGATAAAATAAAAAGTAAAGTTAGTTAGGTAGGTGACACCATGGGCAAAGTAATCGCCATTGCAAATCAAAAGGGTGGCGTAGGAAAAACAACATCAGCAGTGAATCTTAGTTCCTGTTTAGCATACTTAAATCATAAAGTGCTTCTCGTAGACATTGACCCACAAGGAAATGCAACCAGTGGGGTAGGAATAAATAAAGCTGACATGGACCAATGTATCTACAATGTCTTAGTTGAGGACTTAGAAGCTGAGAAAGTGTGTGTTCCTACATCCGTAGAAAATTTAGATATTATCCCTGCTACTATCCAATTAGCAGGTGCTGAAATAGAATTAGTGCCTACGATTTCCCGTGAAGTACGCTTGAAAAAAGCAATTGATAGTATAAAAGACAACTATGAATTTATTATTATTGATTGTCCTCCTTCACTTGGGTTACTCACTATTAATTCTTTAACAGCTGCTGACACAGTATTGATACCTGTACAGTGTGAGTATTATGCATTAGAAGGGTTAAGCCAATTACTTAACACAATTAGATTAGTTCAAAAACACCTCAATAAACAACTGATGATAGAAGGTGTCCTGTTAACGATGTTAGATGCAAGAACAAATCTTGGGATTCAAGTGATTGAAGAAGTGAAGAAATATTTCCAAGATAAAGTCTATCAATCTATCATTCCAAGAAACATTCGTCTAGGAGAAGCACCAAGTCACGGACAACCTATCATTTTGTATGATCCAAAATCCCGCGGTGCCGAAGTATATCTTGAATTAGCAAAGGAAGTGATCGCCAATGGTAGCGAGAGGGTTGGGGAAAGGTATTAATGCTTTTTTTCCTGAACTAGAATCCGTTGATGAAGAATTGGTTCAAGAAGTTTCTGTTAAGGAATGTCGTCCAAATCCATATCAACCGAGAAAAACCTTTCATGCTGACGCGATTGAAGAATTAAAGGAATCCATTTTACAGCATGGAATACTACAACCTTTAATCGTAAGAAAAAGCATTAAAGGCTACGAAATTGTCGTTGGAGAAAGAAGATTCCGTGCATCTAAAGAAGCTGGACTAGAAAAAATTCCTGTCATTGTAAAAGATTTGACGGACGAGAATATGATGGAGTTGGCATTGTTAGAAAATCTTCAAAGGGAGGATTTAACACCTATTGAAGAAGCCTATGCATACTCTAATCTAATGAAAGAATTAAACGTAACACAAGAAGAATTGGCAAAAAGGTTAGGGAAAAGTAGACCCCATATCGCAAATCTAGTGCGTTTGTTAACCTTACCAGACCAAGTAAGTGCTTTAATCAATAGTGGAGAACTATCTATGGGACATGGAAGAGCTTTACTAGGATTAAAAGATAAATCTAAGATAGAAAAAGTGGTTGAAAAGATAAGAAAAGAAGGATTAAATGTTAGACAAGTTGAACAGCTCATTACTTCATTAAATGAAAATGCACCTCAGGAGAAGAAAAAGAAGGAAAAAATCAAAAAAGATATTTTCCTTGTAGAAAGAGAAAATCTCCTTCGAGAACAACTTGGTACGGGCGTTACTATTCATAAGGGAAAACGCAAAGGGAAAATTGAAATAGAATTTTTCTCTGATGAAGATTTAGAGAGAATTTTAGATTTATTTCATTCTTGAAATCCTGTCTGACTTTATTGTAATCAATAAAGTCAGGCTTTTTCTTTGACAAATAAGTCTATGTTTCACGTGAAACAATTTAATATAAATAATGGAGTTGTAGAAATGGCGTTACTTGGAACATTAATAAATGGAGCATGTATCTTACTTGGAACAGTTATTGGGTTGTTTTTTACAAAAATTCCAGAGAAAATGAAACAAACCATTATGAATGGGATTGGTTTAGCTGTTCTCTTAATTGGTATGCAGATGGCTTTTAAAACAGAAAATATTGTTATTGTCCTACTTAGTCTATTAACGGGTGCCATACTAGGAGAAGTTCTTCAACTAGATTCTAATTTGAATCGTTTTGGACAATGGGTAGAAACGAAATTCAAGTCAAAAAGCGAAGTGAGTGTAGCACAAGGCTTTATTACAGCTTCACTTATCTTTGTAGTAGGTGCCATGGCAGTTATTGGTGCGTTAGATAGTGGGTTAAGAGGAGATCATGAAGTTTTAATTACAAAGGGCATACTGGACGGTTTTGTCGCACTAGTTCTTACCACAACACTCGGCTTTGGAGTTGTTTTATCTGTTATTCCAGTTCTTCTCTATCAAGGAACAATTGCGTTACTAGCAACGAATATTCAACGAATGCTACCAGAAGAATTTATGGATATGTTTATTATTGAAATGACTGCAACCGGAGGGTTGTTAATCGTCGCCATAGGATTGAATCTATTGAAAATAACAGATATAAAAGTAGCCAATCTATTACCTTCTATTGTGATGGTTGCATTATTTATAGCGATATATCAAGCATGGTTTTGAAAGAATCTTCATTTGAAGATTCTTTTTTAAGGGGCTTTTTTAGTAGATGGAAGTTTTGGGTGTATTTTTTTCTCTAATGCTAGTAAATGATCTAAATAAGAAAGACTAGTTGCTAATTTTTGAGCCATCTCTAACACCTGGTGCAATCTAGTGTTCTGTAGAACAAGAAAATCCATATATCCACCAACATTTACAACACCGGATATGTGTGAATCGCCAACCTCAGGTAAGTCCTTTTTTAATGCAGCACCAGGTTTCAATGAACCTTGCCCCGCAATAATGTGTCCAATGGATTGCTTTTTCCCTAAACAAGCATCTACCGCAATAATGAAAGGGGAGGGATGTACCTTGTAAATGTATTGTAACTTCTCCTTTAAATTAACGGCATGTACTGGGTCTTTTAGCGTACCATATACAGATAAATGCCTTATTCCCTTTTCAAGCAATAGCGTACCTGTCAGAGGCCCTAAAGAATCACCAGTTGAACGATCTGTTCCGATACAAACAATTACTACTTCTGTATCTTTATTTAGCCGCCATTGATGGAGAGTCTTAGCTAACGTTAAGGAAAGGGAAGAATCATCATTAGAGAACACAACCCTTTTATTTTTTGAAAATCTGTTCATTAGATTCATAGCTTTTCCTCCAGTGACATATTCGTTATAGTATACGAATTTTTACAAGCTTCTATACATCGAAGAAACTAATTTAACTGGAGGAACGTTATGTGGAATTCAGGATTTAAATGGATGTTTTTAATAATTGGAACGATGATTGGCGCAGGATACGCTTCCGGTAGAGAACTGTGGCAATTTTTTGGTAAAGAAAGTGGACTTGCTATCCTGTTATTTACGATTTTTTTCACACTAAGCTGTTATGTTATTTTGCGAATTAGCTATGAAAATAAATCGTCTAACTATTTTCCTGTATTAGAAAAAATCGTTGGGAAAAAATTGAGTGCAATATATGATGGAATGATATTACTCTACTTATTTTCAACTACCGTTATCATGCTTGCGGGTAGTGGAGCCACACTTCACGCTTTTAACTTGCCAAATTGGTTTGGAATTTTATTTATTGCCTTACCATTAATACTTGTATTTATAAAAGATATAAATGGTGTTTTGTCATTGAACAGTTTTATTTTGCCACTATTAATTATGGGTCTTTTTAGCGTGCTTGTAATCTTTTCCTTACAGAATGATTTATCCTTCATTCCTGATTTAGCGAATCAACGGAATTGGACTGCTGCATTTCCTTTTACTGCACTAAATATCTTACCGTTAATCGCTGTATTAGGGGCAGTTGGAAATCAAGTAAAGGGAAAGGGTGAAATATGGATTGCTAGTCTCGGAAGTGGACTAGTTTTAGGAGTTATTTCTTATGTGTATAATAATAGCTTAGTGCAAATATCAGATGCTGTGCTTTTATATGAAATCCCATTATTTGCGATATTAAAGGATTACCCATATGTTATGTTTTTATTTATGTCTGCAATGTTGTGGTTAGCAATTTTTACAACCGCAGTATCTGGCACGTTAGGGTTAGTTACCCGTTTAAGAAACATTATTTCTGGTCCACTGTGGTTGTTAGCCCTTTTGACTATTCTATTGATGCTTCCACTAACCAATATCGGATTCTCAACGTTAATTGAATATCTTTACCCTTTATATGGTGTGTTGAACTTGTACGTGCTTTCCTCCATCCTTTTATACCCTATTGTTAATCGATACAAAGGATTAGAAAAATGATAGAATATATGTATGAGGTTGTAGCTGGATCTGAAAGTAACTTTCACAAGGAATGGAACGGATTCCTGCAAAAAGTAGTAGGGCCACAACTTTGGAAAGACTTGGGACAAGTTTTACTGCGTATTCTAATCATTGTCGTCATTGCCTCTGTTGTGATTAAATTAGGAAAGAATATCATAGAACGGTTATTTCGTAAAAGAGAGAAGGGACCGTTCAAAATTTCTGCTCGTAGAGAAAATACGTTAAAAAAATTAATTCACAATGCGCTCAACTATATTGTGTATTTTACTTCATTCATTATGATACTGGAGGCACTATCCATTCCGGTAGGTGCGTTATTAGCAGGTGCGGGCTTTGCTGGTTTAGCTATTGGCTTCGGAACACAAAATGTAGTAAAGGATTTAGTAACAGGATTTTTTATTATTTTTGAAGATCAGTTTTCCGTAGGGGATTATGTCCGTGTATCTGGGATTGAAGGGGAAGTCGATGAAATAGGTTTACGGACAACTAAGATAAGAAGCTGGACAGGAGAACTCCACATACTTCCGAATGGGAACATTACACAAATAACAAATTACTCGATCCATAATAGTATTGCGGTTGTCGATGTGAAAGTTCCTTATGAAACGGAGATTAATAAAGTGGATCGTCTTATCGAAGAGGTATTATGCGTTCTTCCAGCAAGGTATCCACAGATAGTTAGTCCCCCAGAATCACTTGGAATTCAATTGATTGATACTTCTCATGTTGTACTTAGAATTACCGCAGAGGTAAAACCGATGACGCATTGGGAAATATCGCGTATTATTAGAAAAGAGATTAAACATAAATTTGATGAAGAACAAATCGATATTCCTTATCCACGAATGGTTATGTATGCGCGAGAAAAGGAACAAAAGGAAGGTGAGTAGCCATATGGTAGAGAAAGACTTTCAGCTTCATGATGTGGTTCAAATGAAAAAACCACACCCTTGTGGTGAAAATCGCTGGAAGATAATACGGATGGGGATGGATATCCGAATTAAATGTGAAGGTTGTGGACATAGCGTATTAATCCCCCGAAAGAAATTCACTAGTAAGCTAAAGAAAGTGTTAGAGCGTGAAGAACAAAATTAAAATGTTCCACGTGAAACAAAGGAAAAGAAAGAAAATAGTTATCTAAACTATTAAAACAAGGGATTGGCTTTCCTTGTTTCTTCTTTTTGTTGATTTGTGATATGTTAAAACTATACTAAAATGGTTATTGCGGAAACGATCATATGACCGGTAATCCTTAAGGAGTGGAAGTGAATTATGGCTTTAACAGCAGGAATCGTTGGTTTACCAAACGTTGGGAAATCAACTTTATTTAACGCAATTACACAAGCAGGTGCAGAATCAGCGAATTATCCGTTTTGTACAATTGATCCAAATGTAGGGATTGTAGAAGTTCCTGATTATCGTCTTGGCAAATTAACAGAGCTAGTAAATCCGAAAAAAACAATCCCAACCGCGTTTGAATTTACGGATATTGCAGGAATTGTAAAGGGGGCAAGTAAAGGGGAAGGACTCGGTAATCAGTTCCTATCTCATATTAGACAAGTAGATGCTATTTGTCATGTCGTTCGATGCTTTCAAGATGAAAACATTACCCACGTTTCGGGTAAGGTAGATCCAATCTCTGATATTGAAACCATTAATTTAGAGCTAATTTTAGCGGATTTAGAGAGTGTAACAAAGAGAATCCAACGAGTTGAAAAATTAGCGAAGCAAAAAGATAAAGAAGCAATCGTGGAATATGAGGTCCTTTCGAAACTGAAGGATGCACTAGAAAATGAGATTCCTGCAAGAGCAGTGGAACTGACAGATGATCAAAAGAAAATTGCTAAAGGGCTTCACTTATTAACAAGCAAGTCTGTCCTTTACGTTGCTAACGTTGGGGAAGATGAGTTGCTAGAAGCAGAACAAAATCCGAATGTAAAATTAGTACGCGAATTTGCTGCAACGGAAGGTTCAGAAGTAATTGTAATAAGTGCTAAAGTAGAATCTGAAATTGCTGAGTTAGAGGGAGAAGAAAAAGAAATGTTCCTAGAGGAGCTCGGTATTAAAGAATCCGGTCTAGATCAGCTTATTCGTGCTGCATATTCCATGTTAGGATTAGCTACTTATTTTACAGCGGGGGAACAAGAAGTAAGAGCTTGGACCTTTAAAAAAGGTATAAAAGCACCACAAGCTGCAGGAATTATTCATACGGACTTTGAAAAAGGATTTATTCGCGCAGAAACAGTATCATACAATGATTTGATGGATGCAGGTTCTATGACTGCTGCAAAAGAAAAAGGAAAAGTAAGATTAGAAGGAAAAGAATACTTGGTGCAAGATGGAGATGTCATGCATTTCCGTTTTAATGTGTAAGTTAGTCGGAGACCTTCGTCCGTTTGTTTGACAGTAAATAAGAAAGACAACTTGCTAAAGCACCAATTATTTGCTATAATACTTCATTGTGAGTAATTAACTAGATTATTTACTCCTTGCTCCTTGAAATCAAGGGGCCGCTAAGACCAAAAGGAGGTGCAAAACGGATGAGAAAATATGAAATCATGTACATCGTCCGCCCAGATATCGAAGAGGAAGCGAAAACAGCTCTAGTTGAGCGTTTTAACGGAATCCTTACTGATAACGGTGCGGAAATCGAAAAAGTTGAAGAAGTAGGGAAGAAACGCCTTGCTTATGAAATCAATGATTATCGCGATGGTATCTACGTATTGATTAACTTTAAAGGCGATGAAAACGCCATTAATGAATTCGACCGTCAAGCGAAATTCTCTGATGACATTATTCGTCACATTGCGATTCGCGAAGACGAACAATAAGGAGTGGTTCTGATGTTGAATCGTGTCGTACTCGTCGGCAGGTTGACGAAGGATCCGGACTTACGCTATACACCAAATGGAGTAGCTGTAGCCAATTTCACCTTAGCAGTAAATCGTCCTTTTTCTAACCAACAAGGAAACAGAGAAGCGGATTTTATTAACTGTGTTGTTTGGAGAAGACCAGCAGAAAACTTAGCAAACTTTATGAGTAAAGGGAGCTTAGTTGGAGTAGATGGTCGTATCCAAACAAGAAGTTTTGACGGACAAGACGGAAAACGTGTCTTTATTACGGAAGTTGTAGCGGATTCTGTGCAATTCCTAGAAACAAAAGGTGCCTCTTCCGGAGGAGGACAAGGTTCGGCTGGATTCCAACCAAATCAGAACCAATCAAACAACAATGACTTTGCAAGAGAGGACGACCCATTCCGTGATAATGGGGAGCCAATTGATATATCTGATGACGATTTACCATTCTAATAACTGAAGGAGGGGAAAAACATGGCAGGACGTCGTGGTGGACGCGCAAAGCGTCGTAAGGTGTGTTACTTCACAGCGAACGGAATTACACACATTGACTACAAAGATGTTGATCTTCTAAGACGTTTCGTTTCCGAACGTGGAAAAATTCTTCCTCGTCGTGTAACTGGAACTTCTGCAAAATATCAACGTAAACTAACAATTGCTATTAAACGAGCTCGTCAAATGGCATTGTTACCATACGTAAGTGAATAAGCTTATTAAAAATCTCTGTCAACAAATCGTTGATAGAGATTTTTTTGTATAAAAAACCACATTTTATATTACTATAAGGATAACGGAAAACAGTCGAAAACTAAAAACGCTTTCATATAATAAAGTTTGTTAAATATATTGACAATAAAAATAATTCTGATATGATAAATGAAAATTCATTACGGAGTATAAATATGTTGAAGAAGATAGGTTCTTTGAATCATGTCTATAGAGAGCTGATGGATGGTGAGAATCAGTGGCAAGACCAAAGAATAGCACTTCTGAATAGACAAGCTGAAACAAATATGGATTAGGTTTGTCCGGTGAAGAGCCGTTATTTTGAACAATGGAGGCTGAATGATGATGTTCAGCAAAAAAGGGTGGTACCGCGTAAGTTAGCTAAACTTTTCGCCCCTTACAGATAAGTAAGGGGTGGGAAGTTTTTTTTATTGCTTTTAAGCAAGGAGTATCAAATGTATTTACTCCATCTAACCATCGATTTTCGAAAGGAGTTTTGTTCATATGTTAGCAGATCAACAGTTTCTACGTATACCAGGACCTAGTCCAATTCCTCCTAGTGTGCATCGTGCGATGAGTCAAACAATGATTGGACATCGTGGTCAAGAGGCAAAAGAGCTTATCCAATCTATCCGTCCTAAGCTCAAACCTATATTCGGTACGGAACAAGAAGTTATGGTCGTTAGTGCAAGTGGAACATCAGGGTTAGAGATGGCCGTCGTGAATACGGTTAGACCAGGAGAAGAAGTACTAGTAATTGTTACAGGTGCGTTTGGAGATCGATTCACGAAAATATGTGATGCATATGGAATTAAGAATCACCGCATGGATGTAGAATGGGGAAAAGCATTTGATCCCGAAGAGGTTAAAAGCTATTTGCAAAAACATCAAGAAATTAAAGTTGTTTTTGCAACCTATTGTGAGACGTCTACAGGAGTACTAAATCCAATTGATAAGCTTGGAGAAGCTGTTCGTTCCGTATCGGATGCCTTAATCGCAGTAGATGGAGTGTCCTGCGTGGGTGGTGTAGAAACGAAAATGGATGAGTGGGGAATTGATGTATTTGTGACGGGTTCCCAAAAGGCTTTAATGTTACCAGCTGGTTTAGCTTTTATTGCTGCTAGTGAGAGAGCCTGGAACGTAATCGAAGCAAATGCACAACCAAGATTTTATCTGGATTTAAAGAAATATCGAGATAATTTGGTGAAAGACTCTACTCCTTTTACACCAGCAGCTTTATCTTTGCTGTTTGGACTACATCAAGTACTTCAAATTATTGGAAGAAGAAGGACTAGACAATGTTTACAAGCGACATTCTCTTATGAAAAACATGACTCGGGAAGCATTAAAGGCGCTGCAAATCCCTCTTTTAACAAACGATGAGGATGGATCACCTACTGTTACAGCAGTTAAACCAGACGATTTTGATGCAGAAGCTTTAAGAAAAGTATTAAAAAATGAGTTTGCAGTAGCTGTAGCTGGTGGACAACAGCATATGAAAGGAGAAATATTCCGTATAGGTCATATGGGATACTGTTCGCCGGCCGATGTTTTACAAATCATAAGTCTATTAGAATTAGCGTTACAGCGTACTGGGAAGTCTATTGAATTAGGTAAAGGTGTCGCAGCGGCACAAAAGGTATATTTACAGGAGGTTTAAAGAAATGGTCTTAAAGGTACTGATAAGTGATCCGTTAAGTGAAGATGGAATCTATCCATTACGACAAGCCGAGCATATAGAAGTTACTGTAGATACTGGACTAACACCGGAAGAATTGGCGGAGAAGATTGAAGCCTTTGATGCATTACTCGTTCGAAGCCAGACGCAGGTTACGAGAGAGATTATAGAGAAAGCAAAAAACTTAAAAATTGTAGGAAGAGCAGGAGTCGGTGTCGATAATATCGACCTAGATGCAGCAACGGAACATGGAATCATTGTCGTAAATGCTCCTGATGGAAATACCAACTCTGCGGCCGAGCACACGATGGCGATGATAATGTCATTAGCTCGAAACATCCCTCAAGCCTACCATGCCTTAAAAAATAAAAAATGGGATCGTAAAAAATATGTGGGAGTAGAGCTGAAAAATAAAACATTAGGTGTTGTTGGGCTAGGGAGAATTGGAGCAGAGGTGGCAGCTCGTGCAAAAGGTCAACGTATGAATGTAGTAGCTTATGATCCATTTTTGACAGAAGAAAAAGCGGAAAAAATGGGGATTGGGTACGGGACGTTAGAAGAGGTGTTGGCTCAAGCTGATTTTATAACTATCCATACTCCATTATTAAAAGAAACAAAGCATTTAATAAATAAGGAAGCATTTGAGAAAATGAAAGATGGTGTACAAATCGTAAACTGCGCACGTGGTGGTATCATAGATGAAGATGCACTATATGATGCGATTGTGAACAAAAAAGTTGCAGGAGCTGGACTCGATGTATTCGAACAGGAACCTGTAACGGACCATAAGCTTTTGGAGCTACCGGAAGTAATTGCAACGCCCCACTTAGGAGCAAGTACTGTAGAGGCACAGGAAAGTGTAGCCATAGATGTGAGCCACGATGTGGTGAATTTCCTATCTGGTGGGTTAGCGAAAAATCCAGTTAATTTACCATCTGTCGCAAAAGAAGTAATGAATAAAATAGAGCCATATTTTTATTTAGCGGAAAAGTTAGGTGTATTCGTATCCAATTTGACGCAAGGGGTCATGGAGGAAGTCAACATCTACTATTCTGGAGAATTAACGGATTTTGAGGTGGGTCCATTAACACGAAATGCGTTAAAAGGATTATTAAAACGCCATTTAGGAGATCATGTCAACGATGTAAATGCAGCTTTTTTAGCTGATCGAAAGGGAATCGAAGTACATGAGCATAAGTCATCCTCTGCCAAAGGTTTTACAAACCTATTAACAGTAGAAGTGAAGACAAATGTAGGTACTAGAAAAGTAGCTGGAACGCTTCTAAATGGACTTGGTGCTCGTATTGTCTTAGTAGATACGTATAGTGTGGATGTGTTGCCAGAAGGGCACATGGTATTTATTAGACATAAAGACCAACCAGGTGCGATTGGTCGAGTAGGTACTTTATTGGCTCGAGAAGAAATCAACATAGCGACAATGCAGGTTGGCCGTTCGAACGCAGGTGGAGATGCAATTATGATGTTAACCATTGATAAGCATTTAGAAAGAAGAGCATTAGATCAACTTAGTCAGCTATCGGATATTTACGGTGTAACCCCAATAGATTTGTAAGTGGTGGCAGGCATTATCCTATAGATAATGCCTGCTTTTATTAGTTACTATTTATGTTATTTAGTAGCTCTGGTAATTCAGATAGTGAATGAATTTGATAAGTAGGAGCCACAGTATGCAGCTCGTTTTCTTCTCTATTAATCCAGACAGATTTTATTTGAGATTTGGAGGCTCCTAGAATATCTGTTAACAAATTATCCCCAACCATGATGACCTCATCAGGAGAAAGGGAAACAAGCTCTAATGCATGTTTAAAAATGCTTGGATCTGGTTTTCCAATCCCGAAATCTCCGGAAATTAGAATATGTTCAAAATAAGGTGCAAGTTCAGGTGTAATGGTTAATTTTGTTTTTTGTAGTTGAGGGGACCCATTCGTTACTAACAATAATCGGTAGTCGGCTTGAAGCTTATCCAAAACGTCTAAGCTATCTTCATACAGAAATGGACTAGCTTTCCTCATCTTAGGAAATGTTTTGGCTAACTCTTTACCGAAATACGGATTATCAATTCCCAATGCTCGCAATCCGTTTATCCAAGCATCCTGTTGATATTGCGGGATGATTTTATTCATGGTGATAAACTCATCCTTTTGATCTTCAAATGTCCCCCAAAGACCCTCAAATGGATTAATTCCAATTTTTTTTGTAAAAGGATAAAAAGAGTACGATTGATATAATTTTATAGCCTCTGCTCTCACAGCAGATTCCAGCTGCTTCGCATCTATACCTAAGCGTTCCTCTGCAAGTGTACAAGTCTTATGAAAGGCTACTTGTACACTTTTTTTATCCCATAGCAAAGTATCATCTAAATCTAAAAATACAGCTTTAATCATGATACGCCCCCTCCCAATATTACTGTCTATTATACAATAGCTTCGAAAAGGAGCCATCTGTATCTACATAATTTGTACTTTAAAACGTAAATAGATTATAATGGCGTTATCATGTTTGATTACGGAATGGGTCTATAAGCTAATCATCATAGGTATGATGAACCTAGATTGCACAGCGGCTTTAGCTGTGCTTTTTCTCCGTAAAGACCATAATTAGGAACAAAATGTATATCCGGGGTGAAAATAGGAATACAAAATAGTTTGGGGTGTCCAAAATATGAATAATCGAAATCAGCTTCTCACAGGATTGATACAAGTAGCTGTATATAGTGTATTGCTTTTATGTACGCTCATGATTCCTGGAATCGAGCTATTAACTGTATTTTTCTTACCTATCCCATTTCTCTTATTTACTTCAAGATATGGGTGGAAACCCGGTAGTATCTTTGCACTTATTACCGTGTTTTTTACGACGGTTTTATTCTCCATCATAACCGTTCCTTTTAGTCTAGTAGCGGTATTAACGGGAACGATGCTAGGAGAATCCATTCACCAAAAGCGAGGTCCATATGAATCGTGGGCAAGAGGCTCTGTTGGCTCCATTTTAGGAATAATGTTAGGCTTTCTTTTTATTCAGTCTGCATTTTCAATCCACATAGTGGAAGAAATACGACAAGCTATTCACGAATCTATTCAGACAAGTGAAGAGATGCTAACATCGTTCGGATTAGATGCATCTGAAGCGAACATGGATTTAGTCCTAGAGCAAATGCTTTATGTGATCGATTTACTACCCGTCGTCTTTGCAGTAATTGGCATCCTATTAGCTTTCCTTGCACAGTGGTTAGGTTATAAAATAATATACGTGTCGGAAAAAAGAAAGCTGACGTTTCCGCCATTCCGACAATTTCGACTTCCAGTTTCCGTTGTTTGGTTTTATTTCATCGGTATTGTATTAATGTGGATAGTGACCGAAAAATCCGGAATGCTGTACCAAGCTGCAATAAACATTAGTAATTTAGCTGGATTCTTAGTGATTCTACAAGGTTTATCCTTTATTTTCTTTTATACACACACGAAAAAATTATCAAAGGCAATTCCAGTTATTACTATAGTCTTTTCGGTTCTTTTTCCTTTCATAGGACTGTATCTTATCCGAATCTTAGGTATAATTGATTTAGGTTTCGGATTACGAGATCGAATAACAGATGAAAAGAAAAAGTAGGTCACATGAGACGCTAGCTAGGAGGAGTCTGAAGGTTCGTTGCAATTGGTTTTATTTCATGTACTTCCTAGCCGAACATGTATATAGCTCGGAGTATAGTTTTAGGAGCTGAAAGATATGCCTGACTTTATTAAAAAGCCATCCATGAGTGGCCATTTACAAATCATATATGTTTTGTCTGTCATCTGTTTAGGCTTTATTTGGTATTTTCAATGGATTATTGGCCTGATTATGACAGCCTTATTAATTGCCTCTATTTACTACAGCGTTAAAATGGAACGTAATATTGTTGTAGAGACAGAAGAATACATTAGTACGTTATCCCATCGAGTGAAAAAGGTAGGGGAAGAAGCATTACTGGAGATGCCCATTGGGATTGCATTATTTAGTGATGATTTTCTTATTGAATGGGTAAATCCGTATATGAATCAATTTACGGAGGATGAAACGCTAGTAGGAAAGTCACTACGAGAATTATCAGATGATATCGTTACAGCTATAAAAGAGGAAAAAAACGATATATGGTTACCAATCGATGCGTTTGATTTTCAAGTTGTGATTAAAAAAGAAGAGCGATTGCTTTACTTCTTTGACCGGACGAAACAAAAAGAAATTCAAAATTTATATTTCAATGAGCAGACAATTTTAGGAATTATTTTTCTTGATAACTATGAAGAAATCACGCAAGCAATGGATGATACAGCGAAAAGTCAAATAAACTCCCGAGTGACTTCCATTTTAAATGAATGGTCGAATCAATATGGCATTTATTTAAAACGAACTTCACAAGAGCGTTTTTTAGCTGTGATGAACAAGCAAATTCTTAGGCAATTAGAGAAAACCAAATTTGAAATTTTAGATGAGGTTCGCGAACTTATATCGGATCGAAACGTACCGTTGACCCTAAGTATCGGAATTGGTTCTGGAGAAGTTTCCTTACCGACACTTGGAGAACTAGCTCAGTCCAGCCTTGATTTAGCATTGGGACGCGGTGGAGATCAAGTTGCCATTAAGGAGGAATCTGGCAAGGTTCGATTTTATGGTGGAAAAACAAATCCAATGGAAAAGAGAACGCGAGTACGTGCACGTGTTATCTCCCATGCTTTAAAAGAGCTTGTGAGTGAAAGTGATAAAGTTCTTATTATGGGACATAAATCTCCCGACATGGATTCCATTGGAGCAGCAATCGGAATTTTAAAAATTGCACAGGCCAATGACGTGGATGGTTATATCGTGTTAGACCATGATGATATTGATACAGGGGTTCAACGATTAGTGGAAGAGATCCGTTTAGAGGAAGATCTTTGGTCCCATTTTATTCCGCCAGACCATGCGATGGACATTGTATCCAAAAACACATTGTTAGTCGTTGTAGATACGCATAAGCCTTCGTTAGTCGCAGAGTCGAGATTATTAAATAAATCAGAGCACGTGGTGGTCATCGATCACCATCGTCGTGCAGAAGAGTTTATCGAAAACCCAACGCTTGTATATATGGAGCCATATGCCTCTTCTACAGCGGAGCTTGTAACAGAGCTATTAGAATATCAACCAAAAAATTTGAAATTAAATATGTTAGAATCTACAGCACTACTCTCTGGTATTATTGTAGATACAAAAAGTTTCACACTCCGTACTGGATCCCGTACATTTGATGCGGCTTCCTATCTCCGTTCAAAAGGTGCGGACACAGTGCTCGTGCAGAAGTTTATGAAAGAAGATTTGGATATATATATAGAGCGAAGTCATTTAATAGAGAATACTAAAATCTATCGAGAAGGTGTCGCCATATCAGTCGGCGAACAAGGGAATACACTTGGTCCTGTTATTATTGCGCAAGCCGCAGACACATTGCTGACGATGAGTGGGATTAAAGCATCCTTTGTTATATCGGAGCGCTCCGACGGTCGGATAGGCATTAGTGCCCGTTCTTTAGGAGATATAAACGTCCAAATCATCATGGAAAAAATGAATGGTGGTGGACACCTCACGAATGCTGCGACGCAACTAGATGATGTTACATTAGAAGAAGCTCGAGAGCAATTACAATCCATTATTGATGAGTATTTCGAAGGGGGAGACTCAGAATGAAAGTAATCTTTTTAGAGGATGTAAAAGGGAAAGGGAAAAAGGGAGAAGTTAAAAACGTATCCGATGGATATGCAAGAAACTATCTATTAAAAAACAACCTGGCTGTAGAAGCGACAGGTGGAAACTTAAAAGCGTTAGAAGCGCAAAAAAATAAAGAGAAGCAATTAGCGCAAGAAGAAGTAGAAGATGCAAAAAAACTAAAAGCAACCCTAGAAAATCTTACTGTAGAACTAAAAGCGAAATCTGGAGAAGGTGGAAGACTTTTCGGGTCCATAACAAGCAAACAAATTGCAGATGAGCTAAAAAAATCTCATAAAATTAAATTGGACAAGCGTAAGATTGAGTTAGATAACCCAATTCGTGCATTAGGTTATAGCAATGTACCAGTAAAGTTGCACCCTGAAGTAACAGGAACCATCAAAGTGCATGTAACGGAAGAATAAGAAGAATGGGCTCCACCTGGTTAAGGTTAGCCTCGTTTCGTTTTCATAGAGTGAAGGAGGAAGCGCACGATGAGTGAATTATGGAATGATCGTACCCCACCCCATAATATAGAAGCAGAACAAGCGGTGCTCGGTGCGATATTTCTTGAACCAGAAGCCCTTTCTAGAGCATCCGAGATTCTAACGCCAGATGATTTTTATCGAGCTAGTCACCAACGCATTTTTAGTGTAATGGTGAGTTTATCGGATAAAGGGGAACCAATAGATATTGTTACGGTGACAACAGCATTAGCAAATGCAAAGCTGTTGGATGAAGTAGGAGGAGTCTCTTATCTTAGTGATTTAGCAAACTCTGTACCTACTGCAGCTAATATTGAGTATTATAGTAGAATTGTAGATGAAAAGGCGTTACTTCGTAGATTAATTCGGACTGCTACTGATATTGTAACCAATAGCTTTGAAAAAGAAGAAGAAGTCGATGATGTTGTAAACGAAGCGGAAAAGACGATCTTGGAAGTATCCAATCGCAAAAACTCAGGTGCTTTTAAAAATATTAAAGATGTACTAATTGAGGTATATGATGATATTGAAAAACTACATCATCATAATGCATCGGTTACGGGTGTACCGACTGGGTATCGAGATTTAGACAAAATCACATCTGGCTTTCAGCGTAATGATTTAATTATTATTGCAGCACGTCCTTCCGTAGGTAAGACAGCATTTGCCTTGAATATTGCCCAAAACGTTGCGATTCATGCCCAAGAAAATGTAGCTATTTTTAGCTTGGAGATGGGGGCAGAACAGCTCGTATCTCGTATGCTATGTGCAGAAGGAAACATCGATGCACAACGCCTCCGTACAGGTAGTTTGGAAGCAGAGGACTGGAGCAAGTTAACCATGGCGATGGGGAGCTTGTCCAATGCTGGTATTTATATTGATGATACGCCTGGTATTCGTGTGAGTGAAATCCGCTCGAAATGTCGTCGTCTTAAACAAGAAAGTGGACTAGGAATGATCTTAATAGACTACTTACAATTGATTCAAGGTAGTGTAAATTCTAAAGAGAATAGACAACAAGAAGTTTCTGAGATTTCTAGATCCTTAAAAGCATTAGCAAGAGAATTAAATGTTCCTTTGATAGCTTTATCACAGCTGTCTCGTGGCGTAGAGCAACGACAGGACAAGCGTCCCATGATGTCTGACTTACGTGAATCAGGAAGTATTGAGCAAGATGCCGATATTGTTGGTTTCTTATATCGTGATGACTATTATGATAAGGAATCTGAAAAACAAAACATTATTGAGATAATCTTAGCGAAGCAACGTAACGGTCCAGTAGGAACGGTAGAATTAGCATTCGTGAAAGAATACAACAAATTCGTAGATCTAGATCACCGCTATCAAGAAAGCGACATCCCACCAGTAGGTGCAGGTGCATAATATAAAATAAGAAAAGAGACACTATTCTTTGAATAGTGTCTCTTTTCTTAGACAAAATTCGAGCAAACTCGGGTCGTGCCTGTCACCTGTCGAATGGTACACGAACAAAAACAACCATATCGTTTAATAATGTTCGTGAATTTCGATTGACAATCCATTTTTACATTGTTAAACTTAGCGTGTTGTGAGTAAAATGCAAATATTAGAATATAAGGCGGGGGTGCCTACATGTCTTCAGTAGTTGTAGTAGGAACACAGTGGGGCGACGAAGGAAAAGGAAAGATAACCGACTTTCTATCACAAAATGCAGAGGTAGTTGCGCGTTACCAAGGTGGTAATAATGCCGGTCATACGATTAAATTCGACGGTATCACGTACAAGCTACACTTAATTCCATCTGGTATCTTTTTCAAAGATAAAATCTGCGTGCTTGGAAATGGAATGGTAATAGACCCTAAAGCATTAGTAGAAGAGTTAGCTTATTTACATAATAAAGGAGTTAACACAGATAACCTTAGAATTTCTAATCGTGCACATGTGATATTGCCTTATCACCTTGCACTAGATGTTTTACAAGAGGAAGAAAAAGGAATCAACAAAATCGGAACAACGAAGAAAGGGATTGGCCCTGCCTATATGGATAAAGCTGCCCGCGTAGGAATTCGAGTAGCCGATTTATTAGATAAAGAAGCCTTTAAAGAAAAGCTTGAGCAAAATTTAAAGGAAAAAAATCGCGTATTTGAAAAGCTCTATGATAAAGAACCAATCTCCGTAGAAAGTATCTTAGATGAATACTACGAATATGGACAGCAAGTTGCAAAATACGTATGTGATACGTCTGTTGTCTTAAACGATGCATTAGATGCTGGACGAAGAGTATTATTTGAGGGTGCCCAAGGTGTTATGCTTGATATAGACCAAGGTACATATCCATTTGTTACATCCTCTAACCCAATTGCAGGAGGAGTGACGATTGGATCCGGTGTTGGCCCGTCCAAAATTGAACACGTTGTTGGGGTTTCCAAAGCATATACGACAAGAGTAGGAGATGGACCATTCCCTACAGAGCTGAACAATGAAATTGGAGATCAAATCCGCGAAGTTGGACGAGAATATGGTACAACGACAGGGAGACCACGTCGTGTTGGTTGGTTTGACAGCGTAGTTGTAAGACATGCTCGCCGTGTAAGTGGAATCACGGATCTTTCCTTAAATTCTTTGGATGTATTGACCGGAATCAAGACACTCAAAATTTGTACGGCGTATGAGTATGAAGGGAAAGTAATAGAAGAATTCCCAGCAAGCCTAAAAACCTTAGCGCAATGTAAGCCAGTCTATGAAGAATTACCTGGTTGGACGGAAGATATTACGGGTGTGAAAAGCTTAGACAATTTACCTGAAAACGCAAGACATTACTTGGAGCGTATATCCCAACTGACGGGGATCCCTTTGTCCATTTTTTTCAGTTGGTCCAGATCGATCACAAACGAATGTTGTAAGAAGTGTTTATGCCAAATAAGTGGAACCTAATTCCGAACCTTTATTCGACTCTTTTGAAAGAATCCTGAATAAAGGTTCGGATTTTGTTATATGTATAAAACTTTTGTCACACCCTCATTTCATTTACTCAAAAGATTGAACAGAAAAGGTGGGTATTTCCACCTAACACAAGGAAATTTTTGTAACATAATTGAAAAATTCCACTTTAAAAACCCTACCAAAAAGTTACATTTTTCACCTTTTTTCCTATTTTACAATTATAATTTGTATAAATTTGGAAGCTATTATACAGTTCCTTTACAATAGCTTCATATCTATTTCTTTCTTCCTATCTCCTATGATAGATTAGGTAAGGAGCAAAAGAGACGTACAGCAGGTTTTAAAATATGCACTAGTCAGGGTTTTATAGGAGGATTTTTCCATGTGGAATACGAGAACAAAACAAATGCTAGATTCAGAAAATAAAAGCAACTATAGTCTATGGAAGAAAACAGCCATCACAACTTGCATTGGTTTAAGCTTAACCTTCCAAGTTATCTATGGAGAAGAAAACAGTGACTTGTCTACTGTCTATCATGTTTACGTGAACGGAGAACATTTTGGTACTGTGGATAGTAAAGAAGTCATTGAGTCCTTTGTAAACAATCTAGTAGAAGAAAAGAAAAAAGGCAAAAAAGACTATTCATATACTGTTGGAGAAACGATTTCCTATATTCCTGAAAAAGTATTTAATGAACCATCAGAGAACAGTGAAGTATTAAATGCTCTTGAGGATGAGCTTACCATTAAAGTAAATGCTTATGTGTTAAAAGTTGGGGAGAACGTAGTCGGTTATTTTGAGAGTGAAGAAGCAGCAAAACTAGCACTAAATGAATTAAAGGAGAAATATGTTAAGCCTGAAGTATTAGAAAAACTTGAGGAAACTAGCAAACTTAGTGAAAAAGTAGTAGTGCCTGGTTTAAAAGAGGTTGTCTTAAGACCGAAGAAGGAACTTTCTGTTGGCGAATCTATTATTACAGATGTAAATCTATCGGAAGAGGTTACGATTACCAAGGAAAAAGCAGAAGAAAAGGATCTTCTATCGGTGGAGCAGGGCCTAAAGCTTTTACAAAAAGGTACGTTAAAGGAAAAGGTTCATAAAGTGCAAAAAGGTGAAGTACTAGGAGAAATTGCAGCCAAGTATAACTTAGATACAGAAAAATTACTAGAATTAAACCCAGAAATTACTGAAGAGACTCTTTTACAGATTGGACAAGAAATCAATGTTACGGATTATGAACCATTTATCGATGTTGTCGTTCAAGAAGAAAAGCTAGTAGACGAAACCATTCCGTATAAAAAAGAAGTCATTGAATCTGATGATTTATATAAAGGACAGACAAAAGTGAAACAAAAAGGCCAGGAAGGGTCTAAACAGGTTCATTACGCCATTCAAAAAGTAAACGGGAATATCTCTTCTAAAAAAGCTTTAAACGAAAAAGTGACCAAAGAACCTGTAAAAGAAATCGTTATAAAAGGAACAAAGGTAGTACCTTCTAGAGGAACAGGAGACTTGCAATGGCCTGCTGTTGGTGGATTTATCACAAGTGGATTAGGCCATAGATGGGGCTCTTTCCATAAAGGAATTGATATTTCTGGAGTAAGCAACCGTAATATTCTCGCTGCAGATAATGGGACGGTTGTATCTGCTGGATGGGACGATGGTGGTTATGGAAATAAGATCATCATTGACCATAATAACGGCTACCGTACGGTATATGCACACCTTTCTTCCATTAGTGTAAGTGCTGGTCAAACCATAACACAAGGTAGTAAAATTGGTGTTATGGGTACTACTGGGAATTCTACTGGTGTACACTTACATTTTGAGCTGTATAAAAATGGTTCCCTAATAGATCCATCCGGTCAATTCTAATTCAATTTGATAATTAAACCCTTGTCATGGAATGACAGGGGTTTTCTATATATATGGGATGACTTGCCAATATCGACTGTCGAAAGACTTTTTCATGAAATTACGTTAAAATAAGAGAGAGTTTAAGTAGGAATAGGAGTGAGACTATGGCTCAAAAGATTTTGGTTGTTGATGATGAAAAACCAATTGCAGATATATTGAAATTCAACTTAGAAAAAGAAGGTTATGAAGTAATCTGTGCATATGATGGGGATGAAGCAATTGAATTAACCCAGTCTGAAAATCCAGATTTACTTCTGTTAGATATTATGCTTCCAAATAAGGATGGTAATGAAGTGTGTCGGGAGGTTCGCAAAACTCATAACATGCCGATTATTATGATTACAGCAAAGGATTCAGAAATCGATAAAGTATTAGGCTTGGAGCTTGGTGCCGACGATTACGTGACGAAGCCTTTTAGCAACCGAGAGGTAATTGCACGTGTAAAAGCAAACTTACGTAGACAGCAACAGATTCCGGAGGACACACAAAAAACGAAGGATATTAAAATTAGTAGTTTAGTCATCCATCCAGATGCTTACACCGTGACGAGAGATGGTCAACAAGTGGAGTTGACGCATCGTGAATTTGAACTGCTTCATTATTTAGCAAGACACATTGGACAAGTGATGACTCGTGAGCATTTACTTGAAACGGTATGGGGCTATGATTACTATGGCGATGTTCGTACGGTCGATGTTACGGTACGTCGTCTTCGAGAAAAAATTGAGGAAAACCCAAGTAACCCAATGTGGATCGTAACACGAAGAGGTGTAGGATATTATTTGCGAAATCCAGATCAGGAGTAATGTTTCATGAAAAAAGTAGGTTTCTTCCAATCGATACAGCTGAAGTTAATCATCGTGCTTATTTTGTTGTTACTTTTAGCTATTCAGGTCATTGGCGCATATTTTGTGAGGGGACTTGAAGAGAGCTTAAAAAGTAACTTTGAAGATACAATGACTCAGCGAATTAAAGGGTTAACAGAATATCTGGAGCAAGCCTTTACTAAAGAGCGAACAGAAGGCGGAGAAGGACCAACATTAAAGCAAGAAGTGGCCAGTATTATTGAAACCTACGATAGTGAATTGTTTTCGGATTTAAAGGTCATCGATAACCAGTATCGAGTTATTGGAACAAAGGATGATCAAGAATTAATCGGAAAAAGAATTACGGAGGAACGAATCACGCAATCGATTATATTTGGTACCCCATCTACAACTGAAATGCGAGAGCAAGGAAGTTTAGATCGGATACAAGTTCGAACGGTGCCGATCAAGAATGGCGATGAAGCTATCGGGGCGATTTATATTGTGGCAAGTATGGAAAGTATTTATGATCAGCTTCAACGTGTCAATGAAATTTTTCTTCGAGGCACCGTCATCGCTGTCATTATTTCTGCAGTTTTGGGGATTTTGGTTGCTCGAACGATTACGAGACCTATTACAGAAATGCGAAAACAAGCTAGTATTTTAGCAACAGGGGATTTCTCTCAAAAGGTAAACGTTTATGGAAATGATGAAATTGGTCAATTAGGGACAACATTTAATGATATGAGTGATCGGCTGCGGCAAGCTCATGTAACGACCGAAGGAGAACGAAGAAAGCTAAGCTCTGTTTTATCAAACATGTCTGACGGTGTTATTGCTACAGACACTTCCGGTCACATTACCTTAATGAATGAATCTGCCGAAGACTTATTAGGCACTAGTTTTGATGATGTGAAAGGAAGACTTTTAACAGATGTGCTTAATATGGAAGAAGAAATTTCAGATGTTCTGGATACGGAAATAACCGGTTCACGAATTTTGGATCTTAGTGATGATGAGCAGTTTTTCTTATTGCGTGCAAATTTCTCAGCTGTTCAAGATGAGGATGAACACGTTTCCGGTTTTATTACAGTGATTAGTGATGTAACAGAGCAAGAAAAAGTAGAAAAAGAACGACGGGAATTCGTTTCCAACGTATCGCATGAGTTACGTACACCACTAACAACGATGCGAAGTTATCTAGAAGCTTTAACGGATGGGGCATGGGAAGATCAAGAGATTGCACCTAAATTTTTAAATGTTACGCAAACGGAAACAGAGCGGATGATTCGGCTTGTTAATGACTTATTGCAACTATCGAAGATGGATAACAAAGGACATACCTTATATAAGGAAAAAGTGGATTTTGTTCAATATTTCCATCACATTATAGATCGCTTTGAAATGAATAAATCAGAGGATATTTTGTTTGAGAGACAATTTCCACGTGACCATGTGTTAGTGTGGTTAGACAAAGATAAAATGACCCAGGTTATCGATAACATTATATCCAATGCGATTAAATACTCACCAGAGGGTGGAAAAATTACATTCAAGATTGTCAAGGAACGCAGAAGAGTCGTTATAAGTATTGCGGATCAGGGAGTTGGCATTGCGAAAGAAAAGGTAGATAAAATATTTGAACGATTTTATCGTGCAGATAAGGCGCGCTCACGAAATTTAGGAGGAACGGGATTAGGTCTTGCCATTGCAAAAGAACTAGTTGAAGCACATAACGGTCATATTTGGGCTGAAAGTAAAGAAGGGAAAGGGACTACAATTCTCTTTGTCCTTCCGCTGATGCAGAAGAAGCGGAGGAATCGATGATGAACTTAGAGAGCATTAAATCTATTTTATTAGCAGGCTTGATCATACTGAGTTTGGTTCTTACGTTTGGGATTTGGAATCAAAAGCCGAATAGTGGCGACGTCATGGATGATAACCGTTTTATTGAAACAGATACAGGGGGGATTGAAGAGACAAAGAAAAGCCTCCTTGAGCCAAGTGATATTATTATGGAAGTAAATAATGATCATTATGGGCTTAAAAATAAAGAAGATGAAGATAAATTTTATGAATACATGCATGATTGGTCTCTATTTGAATTTGAGAGTCTAACGGATTCAGATATTCCGGAACAAGAGAATCAAGTCGAAGTCATTTTTCCGGTGTTAATCCCATTTCAGGTCATAAAGGATTTATTTGTGGTAGATGAAGGAGAGAATATTGAAGCATTCAACGGAGAATTCAATCGAATCTACATTCTCCCAAATAACAATCAAGGAAACGTCGTTGTTCAATTTTTAAATACGAAAACAGGCATTAAGGTTAAAGCCAATGTGCAAAACGTACCCGGTGTTCGAAATCGTCTCGAAGAATTTAGAGAAGAAAAAGACCTTATTGAATACGTGGCTTATCAGGATAATGAAGGATTCCCACCTATTTATCTTCCGATGAAGAGTGTAGAGATGACGCGTAGCACCTACACGGTATCTAAGATAAATCCAGATCCATACCTTATTAATGCTACGTTTAGTGATCCTTCTGTAGTCCATGATAGTAATCCAAGTGGATTGCCATCCGAACAGGTTTATACGGATTACTATGGCATGCTACGTCGTTTTGAATATTACATGCGATTTACAGATGCAAAAAAATCGGAAAGAATTAAGATGGATTCCATTGAGCTCATTAACCAAAGTGTTCAATACATTAATAAGCATAAAGGCTGGACTACAACGAAACAGGACGAATATATTATGGATACTCTAGAGACATATCCGAATCGAGTGGTGTACCGACTTTTTTATAGAGAATATCCAGTCTTTGACAGAAGTAAAAATCTAGCAACGATAGAATTAATTATGCGAGGATCTGGAGAAGGACCAGGTGTCTATCAATATAACCGTCCCCTTATTGAATTAAAGGATTCGCTAGGTGGTCCTAGTTCTATATGGTTAAAATCTGGAGAACAAGTAATACATTATATTAATAATAATCGAGATCAGTTTGGTAGCAACATTCAAAATATCTCCATCGGTTATCAAATTGAACAAACGGGTGATCAAGATGTGTTTAAGCTAACACCAGGCTGGTTTATTCGAGATAACTTAGGATGGCGAGAGATTACCTTCAAGGATACGAAGGAAGGAGGGAAAGGGAATGCAATGGGGCCAAATTAAGACGCTTTTCATTCTCTGCTTCCTTATCTTAGATATTTTTCTTGTAAGGCAATACTTTACAAGCCAAGAAGAAGAATTAAACACGTATCAAACCATAAGCGATGAAGAGGTGTTGAAGGCAAATGTAGAGGGACTAGATAAGCTAGATAAAGAAGTGAGAAAGGAAGCAATTATCACAACGAAACAGGTAGATTTCACTACTAAACAGGATGCATTAGATGCTCTAACGGAGCAGGAATATACCATTGTGGGAACGAACACATTAATTTCGGAATTAGAAAAACCTGTTCCGATTAAAGAAAAAGCTACAAAGGAAGAAATGAAACAGATTATTAGTGGATTTGTTCCATTTGGAGATCAATACACCATTTGGGGAAAAAATGAGGCAACAAACACATTAGTACTGTTTCAGGTTAAGGATGATAAGCCAATCTTTTATAATAAAGGAGGGCTTTTACTCATTTTTCTTAATGATAACAACGAAGCAACTTCCTATATGCAGACTATGTTGTCTGAACTTGAGCTTGAAGACCAAGCGGATCAGAAAAAAGAAATTATGACACCTTATCAAGCAGTAAGTCAAGTGTATTTTAATGCTGAAAATTTACCAGTAAGTGGGTCCAATATTTTAGAGGTGAATGAAAAACCATCACTTGGTTATTTAACCTTGGCACCATTAGAAGACGGTGTCCAAGTTTTTGCGCCAACCTGGAAGATTCATTTTAAAGAATCTAACAATTATTTTGTCAACGCAATTGAAGGTGGTTTAATATTAACGAAGGATGAGAACAACTTCATTAAAGAGTCGTTAAATAGTGTAGTAGCTAGTATTACGAAACAACAAACAGATACAGAGGAAGAAAACAAAGTATTGAATACAGCAAAACAAAAACTTCTACAAGTATTAGATACAGCAAATTGGAGTGGAGAAGAATGACGTTAACATTTAGTGTACTTGCATCTGGAAGTACGGGAAATGCATTCTACGTGGCAACAGAAAAAGAAAAAATTCTTGTAGATGCTGGTTTAAGCGGGAAAGAAATGGAGCGTTTGCTTGGGGAAGTCCATATCGATCCAAATAGTCTTACCAAGCTTCTTGTTACTCATGAGCATAGTGACCATATTAAAGGACTTGGAATTATGGCACGGAGATACAATCTTCCCATTTATGCTAATGAAAAAACGTGGCAGGCGATGGAGGGGCATATTGGAAAGATAAGTCTCGATCAAAAATTTATTTTTGAGACGAACCAAGTTCAAACGTTTAGTGATATGGATGTAGAATCCTTTGGTGTATCTCATGATGCTGCAGAGCCGATGTTTTTTACCTTTCATCATAATGGAAAAAAAGTAGCACTCGTGACAGATTTAGGCTATGTATCGGAGCATATTAAGAAAACGGTGGAGGATGCAGATGCGCTCATCTTTGAAGCTAATCATGACGTATCCATGTTAAGAATGGGTAGATATCCGTGGAATGTAAAACGAAGAATTCTAGGGGATTCTGGTCACGTTTCCAACGATGATTGTGGACTTGCTTTAAGCGATATTATTGGGAACAAAACAAAGCGTATTTATTTGGCACACCTTAGTAAAGATAACAACATGAAGGATCTAGCGAGAATGTCAGTTTCCAACATTTTAACAGAGAGAGGTTTCCAAATTGGAAATGGTGTAGACTTATGTGATACCGACCCAACAACACCTACGAATCTCTATGAGGTAGTTTAAGAGTAATCCCATCCGGTAATACTAGAACCGTTGTCCTTAGAACGGATTACTGTCTAATGAAGTCCAGACAGAAAGGATTGGTCTTATGGGGTATTATGATGATCATTACAGACCTAGACGCTCCAGAGGAGTTCGAGGTGCTTGGATTTTATCTACGTTTATCGGAGCGATTGTAGGTGCATTAATTGTAGTGCTTGCTTTGCCAGCATTGATAGAATCCAATTTATTACCATATACGAAAACGGATAATGGAAATGAAATTATGCAAGGAGATGGAGGCTCCACTCCATCAGGACCGTTGCAGCAAGTGAATGTAGATGTTTCCTCTCAAATCACTCATGTTGTGGGAGATGTGACACCAGCTGTGGTAGGGGTTGTCAATTATCAATCACAAGAAGGCTTTTGGATGGAAGGTGGAGACGCAACAGAAGCTGGTACAGGCTCTGGTGTAATTTATAAAAAGGAAGATGGAAAAGCTTATGTAGTAACAAATCACCACGTTATCGAAGGGGCAGATGAAGTAGAAGTCGTGTTATCGGATAATACGCATATACAGGCACAGATAAGAGGTAGCGACCTATTTACAGATTTGGCCGTACTAGAAATGGATGGCTCCGAGATAGAAAATGTTATTGAATTGGGAGAATCCGAAAGTGTTAAAGTAGGAGAGCCTGCTATCGCAATCGGAAATCCATTAGGCCTTATGTTTGCTGGATCTGTAACCGAAGGTATTATTAGCGGAAAGAAACGTGCGATACCACAGGATTTTGACATGGATGGTCGTGCCGACTGGCAAGCAGAAGTTATCCAAACCGATGCAGCTATCAACCCGGGTAATAGTGGAGGAGCTCTAATCAATTTACAAGGAAAGTTAATTGGAATTAATTCGATGAAGATTGCCCAGTCGTCTGTAGAAGGAATTGGCTTTGCCATTCCGATTGATGATGCGCTACCGATTATTCGGCAGCTGGAAACAGAAGGTAAAGTAACGAGAGCTTATTTAGGTGTGGAAGCCTATTCCTTAAACGAACTTGCACAGATTGAGTGGAAACAGGATCTTCGTTTACCCGACACGGTAAAAGGTGGTATCTATTTAAGAAGTATTGAGCCAATGTCACCAGCAGATCAGGCGGGTCTGGAAGAATTAGATGTTATAACTCATCTGGATGGGGAACCAATTGAAGACATTATTGATTTAAGAAAGCATCTGTATCAAGAAAAAAAACCTGGTCAACAAATGAATGTTACCTTCTATCGTGATGGAGAGAAACAAGAAACAACCGTTACGTTAGGTTCTCAAGATTATTAAAGGATAACAGAGGACTTGTGGAGAAACTATCTCCACAAGTCCTTTTTTGTAGCAAAAATATGTGTATAAGTGACAATTTTATTCACAGTCTGTGGATGAATATGAGGATAACTGACCACATATGGTGTCGAACATATGCTCCTCCACTAAATAAAGAACAAAAAATGTGATTATGTGGATAACTCTGTGCATAACTTGTTTACATGTGAATAATAACTAGGTTTTCCACTGATTTGTGTACAATACTGTGTATAACTGTGTGAAAATTAAGTAATTCTCCCATAAGGATTGAATTAAGGAGATGATAACGATACACTTAACTTATTCAAATCGTTTTAAGAAGTTAGGAGGGACAAAAGATGCGTCAACCCGTTGGAGGCAATTCTGATAGTATGAAACGTTTAAATCGTTCCACGGTTCTCCATGCTATCCATCGCTATAAGCCTATTTCCAAGGCTGAGCTCGTTCCCATTACGAAGCTTACATTCGCAACGGTCTCTAATATTGTTCAGGAACTAATGGAATCAGAGTGGATTGTGGAAGCAGGTTATGGACAATCGAGTGGAGGAAGAAAACCGATTTTATATCAATTAGCTGACGAGCGATATCATGTTATTTCTGTGGATATTGCCGTAGCAAGCACGACAGCTGCTTTAATTAATGTTTCAGGTGAAGTCGTGTATGCAGAATCAGAGCATCATGTACGGAAAGAAGATGGAACCTTTCAAGTCGACTTGGGTACGATTTATGAATTGGTTGATTCTGTTTTTGAAAAAACTCTGCCTAATAAGCAAGAGGTGATTGGAATAGGGATTGCCAGTCCTGGTCCTTTGCATGCCGAAAAAGGTGTGCTGTTGTCTCCCCCTAATTTAACCGGCTTAGATGGAGTAGAGATTCGTGATTTACTTAAAACACGTTATGGAGTTGAAGCGCGTTTAGAAAAGGACGCCGATGCAGCAGCATTAGGAGAGTATTGGTTTGCAAATCGTAAACCGAACATGCTGTATGTGTTTGCGGATAGAGGAACTGGAGGCGGCATCCTATTTAATGGTTCCATTTACCGAGGTTTCTTAAATGGTGCAGGTGAACTAGGACATGCAACCGTAGATATACACGGTCCGATTTGTCGATGTGGAAACATAGGTTGTTTAGAGCTTTATGCTTCTGGTATCGCATTAGAGCGAAACAGACCCTCCATGTTAATGGATGCAATTATGCAAGAAGCGAGGAACGGTAATGAAGTGTTACAAAAGGAACTGGAAACGGTAACGTCCTATCTCGCAACTGGTATTACGAACGCAGTAAACATGTTAAACCCCGCAGAAGTGATATTGGGTGGTGCCTTAATTAATGGATATCCGCCCATGGCAGAAAGTGTGAAAAATATAATATCAGAAAGATGTTTTACTCGAGAAAATGGAGTACCGGATATATCTGTTTCGGTGTTTCAGGACCATGCTCCTCTAATAGGAGCTGCAGCCGTTATCCTACAGCATGTTTTTGAACATCCAGAACAATTTATACGCCAACCTAAATAAGGGGGAAAAATGATGTTTTGGACGGAAAAGAAATTGGAGGCAAGAGTAAAGGAATTAGCAACCTACCGTTATGAACAGATACAAAATCTTGAAGTGTTGGACTTTCAAGAAGATGTAGACGGAAGAGTAGGAGCAAAGCCACCACAGGGAGGCAACTGGAATACGATTCGAGTGGGCGATTTCTGGACAGGAAGAGACACGTATATTTGGTTGAGAAAACAAGTAATCATTCCTGCAAATTGGAAAGGGAAAAAGGTTGTTGGTCTGTTTAATTTTGGACGAACAGGTGGTGGACACAACTCTGGTTTTGAGTCCCTTCTTTATGTAAATGGAGAACCATTTCAAGGGGTAGATACGAATCATGAAGAAGTTTTCTTTAAAGAAGAGCATATTGGAACCAACGTTGATCTTACGTTTCGACTTTGGTCTGGCTTAGAGGGTCTAGAAGGAAGAGGAAGGGCTCCCTATGAGCACGATCACAAAATCCAACAAGCACAGCTAGCAATCTTACACGAAGCAACCGATGATCTTTATTTTACGAGTAAGGCTGTTCTTCAAACATTGACCGTATTAAGTGAGCATAGTCCTGAGCATAAGCAGCTATTACAAGCAGTCAATAAAACCTATCAATTTATCGATTGGTCATATCCAGGCTCGGATAGGTTCTATCAATCTGTAGAGGAAGCACGTACTTTCCTATCAGACGCTTTAGAACAAATCGGGAAACAGCATCCTATTGTAATTCGGACCATTGGTCATACCCATATAGATGTAGCATGGCTGTGGAGACTTAAGCATACAAGAGAAAAAGCAGCTCGTTCTTTTTCTACCGTTCTACGGTTGATGGAGATGTATCCGGAGTATATCTTTCTACAGTCCCAGCCACAGCTCTATGAATATATCAAACAAGACTATCCAGAGCTTTATGAAAAAATCAAAGCACGTATCCAGGAAGGACGGTGGGAAGCGGAAGGGGCCATGTGGCTGGAACCAGATTGTAATATCCCTGCAGGCGAGTCATTTGTCCGTCAACTCCTGCACGGGACTAGATTCTTAAAGCAAGAATTCATTGTGGACAGCAAGTATTTATGGTTACCAGATGTATTTGGGTATAGCTGGGCATTACCACAAATTTTGAAAAAGTCCGGAATAGAAACGTTTATGACGACTAAAATTAGTTGGAACCAATACAATCGTATGCCTCATGATACGTTTAAATGGAGAGGAATGGATGGGACAGAAATTTTGACTCACTTCATTACAACACCGATTCCCGGAAACAAAGGCTGGCAATATACGTATAACGGAGAGCTATTAGCGGAGACTGTACAAGGAATTTGGGATGTGTATCGAGACAAGGACTTAACCAACGAGCTACTCATCTCTTACGGATATGGAGATGGCGGCGGTGGTGTTAACCGCGAAATGCTAGAAATGCGAAGACGGTTGGATCAGATGCCGGGATTGCCACATGTAAAAACAGGAAAAGCGGGGGCATTCTTTGATCAATTACATGAGCAAATAAAATCAACGGATCACTACGTCCATACGTGGGATGGAGAGCTTTACTTAGAATATCACCGGGGAACCTATACGAGCCAAGCCTATAACAAAAAAATGAATCGGAAGCTGGAGTTAGCCTTCCGAAAAGTGGAGCTACTAGGTTCTCTAACAAGCTTAGTGAAGCAAAATTGGTCTCATTACCCAACGGAGAATCTTTTTAATGCTTGGAAAATACTATTGCGTAATCAGTTCCACGATATCATTCCAGGTTCCTCTATCCAAGAAGTGTATGAAGATAGTCGCGAGGAATTATCGGAAGCGGAATCGTTAGCCAACGAAGCGATAGAAACCATTCAGCACGAATTTATAAACAAGGAAAGCGTTTATACGATACTAAATGATGCCTCTTGGAAGCGAAAAGGGCTAGTTATGTTGCCTGAACAAAAAGGATCAGGAGTCTGGGTTGATGCATCAGGTGATGTCCTACAAGCAGCAAAAACAAAAGACGGATGGATGGTTTCCCTAGAAGATGTTCCTTCCGTTGGCGTAACAACGATTCGTTATAAGGAATCGGAAGAAACACCATCGACTAGCTCTCCATTCCATATAGGCTCATCCAGTATTCGTACACCATTTTATGACATAGAGTGGAATGAGCAAGGTCAACTATCGAAGTTATGGGATGTAAAAGCGAAACGAAGTGTTTTAAAAGAAAAGGAAACCGCTAATCAGCTCCAAGTATTTGAGGATAAACCAATGTTTTGGGATGCATGGGATATTGACGTGTTTTATCAAGAAAAGCAACGAACGGTCAACCAGCTAAATTCCGTGGAGATTATCGAAGAGAATGGGTTACGAGCTATCATTCGATTTGAATGGACCTATCTTCAATCGATCATAACCCAAGACATGATTGTATATGCAGATTCCAGACGGATTGACTTTCAAACATGTGTAGACTGGCAGGAGACGAATCAATTATTAAAAGTCGCTTTCCCAGTGGATGTTCGTTCCACCGAGGCGACCTACGATATTCAGTTTGGAAATGTAAAACGTCCAACGCATTGGAATACGAGCTGGGACTTTGCCAAGTTTGAAACCGCAGCACATCAGTGGGCAGACTTATCGGAGAAAGGCTATGGGGTTAGCTTACTAAATGATAGTAAGTATGGCTATGACATTAAAGATTATGTTATGCGGTTAACGTTACTTAAATCAGCACAATTCCCAGATCGTACGCAAGACCAAGGAAAACATACGTTCACGTATTCTTTATTGCCACACCAAGGGGATTGGATAGATGGGCAAACAGTTCAAGAAGCATGGGATTTAAACCAGCCATTGCAACCGTTAGAGGGCCAATTGCTTGATAGTCCAGCTTCACTTTTCGAGCTGTCGAAGGACCATGTCCTGATAGATGCAGTAAAAAAAGCAGAAGACAGCAATCAATTGGTTGTGAGACTGCATGAATTCACGGGAGAACGTGGAGAAGTGGAACTTCGCAGTAACTTTGCCATTAACCAGTGGCAAGAAAGTGATTTGATGGAAAAAGAAGTCGGCGAAAAACAAGCAACGGAATCCATTCGTTTTTTCATCAAGCCATATGAAATTAAAACATTTTTAATTGATTTAACGAAATAAAGAGGTGGAACTATGAATGCAGTAGGTGTTGATATTGGTGGTACAAAGGTTGCAATTGCAGTCGTAGAGACAAGCGGTAGGATTTTAAAAGAAGACGTCATTCCTACCGATAAATCGGTTGCTCCTTCTGAGATGATTGACCGGATTAATCAAAAAATAGAAGAGCTTATAAAGGAAACAAGAATGGCATTATCGGATATAAAAGGAATCGGTATTGGTTCACCAGGGCCACTAGACAGTAAAAATGGAATCATCACATACCCACCGAACTTAGAAAACTGGAGAAACGTGCCGATTGTTCAACAAGTGAAGGAGTATTTTAACATACCTGTCACGCTTGAAAATGATGCTAATGCAGCAGCCATGGCTGAAAAGTGGCTCGGTGCTGCTAAAGAGAATGAAGATTTTGCTTATATGACGATTAGTACAGGAATTGGTGCAGGAATCTTCGCAGAAGGAAAGCTTCTAGGTGGATCCCGAGGTAACGCAGGAGATATCGGCCATACCGTTGTCGATCCGTCCTATGGACAATGCCCATGTGGTCAATATGGCTGCTTGGAATATATCGCGTCGGGGACGGCGATAGCTCGTAGAGGGTCTGAATTAGCTGGAGAAGAACTCACCACGCAACAGGTATTTGAGCGCTATCATGCAGGCGACGAGGTAATAAAGCCGTATATTAATGATGTTTTTCGAATCATTGGAGTAGCCTGTGTATCGGTAATTAATACGTTAGATCCAGAAAAAATTATTATCGGCGGTGGCGTTTCTAAAGTAGGAGAACCACTATTTAAAGCAGTTAGAGATTATGTGAGTCAATATGCATTAAACCCAGATGGACGAAAAACCGAAATTGTACCAGCGCAGCTTGATCAAAATGCAGGAGTAGTTGGAGCAGCGGGACTTTGTCTGAATCAATAAGGAGGATAACCATGTACAATGAACCAATGTTTCTAAAGCCAGTCTTTCAAGAAAGAATATGGGGTGGTCAAAAGCTGAACACAGAATTTGGTTATGACATTCCTTATGCACGTACAGGAGAGGCTTGGGTCATTTCTGCCCATCCGAACGGACCAAGTGAGATTTTAAATGGGCCTTTACAAGGAAAGACGTTAAAAGAAGCGTGGGAAAACCACGGGGAGCTTTTTGGAAGGTCACAAGATCAAACGGGAGAATATCCGTTACTTATCAAAATCTTAGATGCAGCAAATGACCTTTCCGTACAGGTTCATCCAGATGATGCTTACGCGAGAGAGGTTGAAAACCAACCGTACGGAAAAACGGAATGCTGGTATGTGCTTCAAGCCGAAGAAGGAGCAGAAATTATCTTTGGTCATCATGCCTCTACAAAAGAAGAGTTTGAACAAATGGTAGCGGATGGAAGGTGGGATTCCTTACTAAGAAAAGTTCCGGTGCAAGCAGGAGACTTTATCTACGTTCCTAGTGGTACGATTCATGCCATAGGAAAAGGAATTGTTATTTTGGAGACACAGCAAAGCTCAGATATCACCTATCGTGTTTATGATTATGATCGGACTGATGGCCAAGGGAACACAAGAGAACTACATTTGGATTCTGCCATTGCTGTTTCAACGGTTCCACATAAGGAAGTAGAGGTAGAACAAGAAGTTAGCTACTTTGGTGGATTAACATCGAAGCGACTAGTAAAGGAACAGTATTTTACAGTGTATCATTGGGATTTGGACGGGGAAGCGGATATGACGATGGACGATGACTTTTTACAAGTGAGTGTTGTAGAGGGGCAAGGTTGGATTACGGTAGATGGAAAGGTGCAAGAGATACAAAAAGGAGATCATTTCATTTTGCCTAATGGCGTTCATCACTACCATCTAGCTGGACAGCTAGAATGTGTAGTTTCTCATCTATAAGGTAAAGACGCTAACATCATGATATAAAAGGGTGTCGCAATGTTGGACACCCTCTACATTCCAGGTGAACAAGAATTTAAAAAGGTTCCCATTTCAACTTCTTCGCTTCTTCAAACCGTTTCTCCACTGCTGGCCAGTTGACCACCTTCCACCAGTTGTCTACATAGTCTCCTCGCTTCGTTTTATATTGCAGGTAATAAGCGTGCTCCCATACATCTAATACGAGCAAAGGAATCGTATCCCACTGTGTAAGGTTTTGATGTTTTTCTGCAGTAAGAATTTCTAGACGGTGGGCACGAGGAGCCCATACTAAAATGGCCCAACCAACAGCTTCCACCTTTTTAGCAGCCTCTGAAAAATGCTTTTTAAATGCATCAAAGCTTCCAAAAGAACGCTTGATTTCGGCTAATAGACTGCCAGACGGTTTACCGCCACCATCCGGACTCATAATATCCCAAAAAATCGTGTGTAAATAATGCCCAGAACCGTTAAACGCTGCTTCACGTTCCCAGTGCTTAATTAAATCAAAATCACCTTTTGTTCGAGCTTCTTGCATTTTCTTCTCCGCTTTATTTAATCCGTCTACATAGCCTTGGTGATGTACATCATGGTGTAGTCTCATAATCTCCTCGGAAATGACAGGTTCTAAAGCATCATAAGGATAAGGGAGTGGAGGTAAGGTATGTCCACCAATCGGCACTCCGGATCCCACTTCTTCCTGGTGAGGTTCAGAAGATTCGTTGTTCCCAGTCATAAAGCTACTTAAGGATTGATAGATGTGAGAGGCACTTCGTTGTAGTTCTACATCTTGTAAGAAACGATTGTTCTCTTCTACTTCCTGTTTAAAGGCATAGAAATCCTTTTCCCATTTCGCTCGTTTTGTTTCATCCACATCTAGCTGATCGCGGACCGATTTCCACGTCTGTTCAATCTCAGCACACCAATTCAAAATCGATGTGCGATACGCCGACTCCATTCTATCCACAAATAATTCCCCCTATATCGGTAATCAGTAACAGGATATGTAAAAAGAAAGAAACCGGGACCAAGTGAACTGGCCTATTTTGACTTCATAGTCACCGTCCTTTTTCCATATACATGTAGGTATCCTAGAAAAAATGGAGGAATCGTCATGCGTACATACGTCATTCCTGAAATTTTGGAGTCCGAAGCTACTGGACGGATAAAAGAGGTGTATGAGGATATAAAAGAAGTATTAAAAGTACCAGTCGTGAATTTTGTGTTTCGTGCGTTAGCGCATTATCCTACTTTTTTAGAATTGGCATGGGAACAAGTGAGGCCAAATATGCTGAGTGTGAATATGGAGCAATCCGCATCTCGTTTACAGTATCCGGGTATATCCTCCGTTATTCCAATTCTTCCATGGAGCCAAACGTATCCAACTTATATCTTAGAACAAATAAGAGGTACGGTGGATATCTTTCGCTACGTGAATCCTAAGCTACTGTTAATCACGTCTGCATGGATAGAAGCCTTAAGCAATCGACCAATTAAAGGTAGTGGAAAGCAAATCGGGTATATAGAGCCAGGAATCAACCCAATGTTTCCAAGAATCGATTTACTACATCCAATCGAAGCGGATGTTCCATTGCAAGCGCTACTGTTTGATATAGCAAAAACCCATCAGGCGATGGATGTAGCAAGTGATTTTCGTGCCTTGGCACGATACCCCGCCTTTTTAAAGGAGACGTGGCACTATCTAAAGCCGTTTGTGAAAAGCAGCAATTACCCAATCTTAGAGAGTCGTTTAAAGAAAAGGGCTGTTCAAGCAGCTCATCGCCATATGCCATTTCCGGTTATCATAAATCGAAGCCAGCTGGAAGGAATCTATGAACCGAAGGATATAGCAGGAATCATGGGATTAGTGTCTTTATTTCATTCCTTTTTACCAGGCTTAATCTTAGATGTAGAATTTATCCAGCGAACAATTGTAAATTTTTAGTAAAGTTATTGGGAAAAGTCTTTTTTGTGGAGTAGGAATTGATTATCCTTAAGCTATCTAAATAGGACAAAAGGATGATTTTTCATGACAAAAATAAAGAAAAAATGGGTCAAAAAACCTTCTATTATTGACATAAATAAACTAACAATTAGACAACGCTTGATCAGAAGCTTTAGTGTCATCTTATTGCTTCTTATTACGATGGCTGGTGTTCTTTATTACAATATGAATGAAACACTTCATCAGTCCCAAGAGCTTAAACGAGAAAACCTCCCCACCTTAATTCATGCGACTTCTATTAATAATGATATGCTCCAAATAAGCAAGGATATTAATGAGCTCACAAATACGACAATGTCTGTAACCTTGAAAAAATTACAAACAGATATTCAATCTTCTCAAAAAAACATCGAAAAATCCTCATCAGCGTTAGAATCTATTGTTAAGAAAACGAATGATGAAGAGCTAGATAAACAATATGATAATTACACCAAAAAATGGACCGAATTTACCGACGGGATTTCCGAAATAATGAGCTTTGCGAATGATGGAGATTTCGCAGCCGCTAAAGAGAGAGCCTTCATTGGAAATGCGAACTTTGAGAGTGCCAACCAATCCATCCTAAAAATCATTGAGGCCAGTAATGAACAAATGGTATTGGGAACTAACCAGACCGTAGAGACTGCAGAATCTGGTCAAACCTGGATTCTTGTCATAAGCCTCATTGCCATACTGATTACCATCTTCATGGTGTACATAACCTCTAGAGTCATGACAAAGCCTTTAGCTGAACTAGCAAGCAAAATCAAAAATATTGCAAATGGAGACTTAACGATTGAACCTTTGCACTATAAAGCGAAGGATGAAATTGGTACGTTAAATGACAGCTTTAATCAAATGACAGAAAACGTACGAGCGGTCGTGAAGCAAGTCCATTTTCATGCCCATAACGTGTTAGAAACCTCTGAAAATTTATCCGTCCAATCGGAGCAAACGAAAATGGGAAGTAGTGAAGTGGCAGCAGCTGCGGATCAGGTTTCTATTTCATCAAGACACCAACAAGAAACGATGGAGCAAGTAACGGCAGGCGTTCAACAAATTTCATCCTACGTAGAGCAAGTGGTACGAAGTATGGAAATGGTAACCGAGCAATCCAATGATTCAAATCACTATGCGGTTTCGGGACAAACAGAAATGCAGGAAGTTTTGCAGCAGATGAATGTGATTGACCAACAAATGAAGCAAGTGCTAGAAAAAATGGGGTGGCTATCTAGTAAAACAACAGATATCAATCGAATGGCGGATATGATCAAAGAAATCTCCGACCAAACGAAGCTACTAGCATTAAATGCGTCTATTGAAGCGGCTAGAGCAGGGGAAGCGGGTAAAGGATTTGCCGTCGTTGCAGAAGAAGTTCGGGATCTGGCAACACGGTCCTCTGAAGCGACAAGCGATATTCAAAAAATTAGTACAGACATTCAAGTAAGTACGAAAGAAACGATGGACGTGATGAACATAACGAGTGAATCAACAGCAAAAGGAAGAAATATGATTGAACATGCCAACAACAGCTTTTATCAAATTGTCGATTCGACACAAGAAGTATTAGGACAATCTCAACAAGTCAGTCAGCATATGAAAGACGTCGGAGCACAAACGAACCAAATCCGTGAAACTATTCAAGAAGTAGAAAAGATAACGGAGCAAAATGCGAATCATGCGGAGCACGTAGCAGGGGTCTCCCAAGAAGCGAATGCGGCGATGGAGCAAGTATCCGCAGCCTCCCTACAAATGAAGGATATGAGTGAAAAGCTTATCGATTCCGTAAAAGAGTTCCGAATCGAACATTAAATAAATTGAAAGCACTCCTCTAAAAAGCTGGAGTGCTTTTTTCAATGATTGGAGACATGATATACTAGCAACAAGGTGGGATGGATATGGAACGGATTATTTTATTCGATGGAGAGTGTAATTTTTGTGATAAAAGTGTTCAATTTGTGATGAAACGCGATCCAAACGCACAGTTTAAATTCGCTTCGCTACAAAGTGAGATTGGGCAGGAATTATTAAGGAAGTATAACGCTCCGACGGATATGGATAGTTTTGTTCTAATCGAAAACAAGAGCTGCTATTTTCAATCTTCCGCAGCTCTTCGAGTATGTAAGCATTTGAAAGGTCTATGGAAGATTGCGTATTGCTTTTTAATAATCCCTAAACCGGTTAGAGACTTCTTTTACGGAATCATTGCTAAGAATAGATATAAATGGTTCGGTAAAAGAGATAGCTGTAGGATTCCATCTCCAGAGGAAAGAGAACGGTTTTTATCTTAATGAAAGTAAAAGCCCGAGAAAACAATGGATTGTCCCCTCGAGCTCCCTTCTTATTTTAAAATTTCTTCAATTATAGTTAATTCTTCTTCACTAAATCCAGCATGCTCTAATGCTTGAACATTTTCTTCAATTTGACTTACTTTACTAGCTCCTATTAAGGCAGATACGACAGATTGCTCTTGGAGCACCCACATTAGTGCCATTTGCGCTAACGATTGTCCGCGTTCGCGTGCTAGTTCGTTGAGCTTTTGTACTTTTTCAATGGCTTCCGGTGTAACATCTTTTTCGCTTAACGATTTAATATATGCTTTGGCAGCACGGGAGTCACTTGGGATGCCATCCAAGTATTTATCCGTTAAGAGTCCTTGTGCTAATGGAACAAAGGCAATACAGCCTGCGCCTTCTTTTGCCAGCAAATCGGTTAAGCCATCCTCCACCCAACGATTTAACATCGAGTAGGCCGCTTGGTGGATAATAAATGGCGTTCCTTGTTTCTTGAGAATATCGATTGCTTTTGCAGTATCCTCCACACCGTAGTTGGAAATGCCAACATAGAGTGCTTTTCCTTGTCGTACGATTAAATCAAGTGCTGCCATCGTTTCCTCTAATGGCGTTTCTGGATCGGGACGGTGATGGTAAAAAATATCTACATAGTCTATTCCCATCCGTGTTAAGCTTTGGTCCAAGCTAGAAACTAAATATTTTTTCGAACCCCAATCTCCATAAGGGCCTGGCCACATCGTAAAGCCAGCTTTTGTAGAAATGACAAGCTCATCTCGATAAGAACGAAAATCCTTTTCGAGAATATGTCCGAAGTTTTCTTCTGCAGACCCTGGTGGTGGGCCATAATTATTAGCTAAATCAAAATGTGTAATTCCTAAATCAAATGCTTTGCGTAACATGTTGCGTTGATTCTCAAAGACATCCTCGCCTCCGAAGTTATTCCAGAGTCCTAGTGAGATGGCGGGAAGCTTGAGTCCAGAGTTCCCAACACGATTATAAGACATGGAGCTGTATCGCTTTTCATTTGGTACATACATGAGAAGGCCTCCCTTTTTTTCCAAAATAAAATGCCCATGTATGTATTCTACATGAGCAAGGAAAACCCTCTAATAAATCTTACTTATATTGTCGGAATAAAATAAAAAGAAGGCCGAGCATAACAAAATCAAGACGTGCTTCAAATAAGAAATGGAAAAACCCAGCGTGAAGCACGGGAACTTTCGTAAGTAGAATCGCCACAACCATAATCACTATAAGGGCAATAACAGCGATTTTGACATAACGATTTAATAAAATACATATCCCACAAGCAATTTCTACAATAGCAACCATGAACATCGTATTTAGTGGATAAGGTAACCCAAGACTAACAAAAACGCCACCAAGATCTTCACTGATAAGTTTAAATATCCCAGAAGCCAAGAACACATACGCCACAAGATAATGAATTAGATTGGAGCTTGCAATTGCTCGTTTCATGACACATCCCCCCTTAGTACAAGGTATGAGGGGGATGGACAGACTAGAACTTCTTGTTGTGTTGCTTTAACTCTTCTGATGATATGTGGTCTAAAGGGTTGATTATATAATGTCCGGTGGTAGAAGATCCAGTCCCAAATGTTCCTTCAGGCTTCACTTCTTCTCCTTGTTCATTTGCAGCGTTCCACGCAAAGTGAAGGGTAGGTCCACTAAAATAGATGAGCTGTTGCTTTTCTTGCTTGGATATTCTGGAATATCCCTCCAAAAGCTGCTTCCAGTCGTTTGGAAGCTTGATAGCTCCATAAGTGTCTTCCGATACGTCCTGCGAAACGTGCTTTTTAATACTAGGAGTGTATGTGTGCTCGCCGTAGGAGACAGAATAGTAACTTCCACGCAGAAGATAAAGCTTGATAGACTTTATGTTGTCCGCTGGATGAATGTTATAAAGGATGAAATAGGAATCAGGGTTATTCGGATCTACTTGCCAAATTCTTGGTTCACCCGTATCTCCCTCCGATATTACATTCCATCCATTTCTCCAAACCCACAAAGCAAATCCACGCCCATTATTGTTAGTAACGAAAGGAACATATACATGTTTATCATCTAGAAATATAATATCTTGTATGGTCTTTGCTTCTGGAACCTGATTCAAGATGTCTTGCTTAGAAGGGAAGTCACCAGGGGGTCGAAAATAGTATCCTAAAGCAAGGATGATAATCCCACCAAGGATTAGTGATAATAGCAGCTTTCTACCCTTCATCTTTTATCTCCACCTTTCTCTAAAAACGATTGGTCAGAGTGGAAATAATATTGATGATCTTCTGTTTGAATCAATAAACCATTGCCATCCTTATGTACATAAATGACAGTTTCTATGTTGCTTCCGAATCGTGGTTGTGCTTGCATTAGTTGGTATGGAAACAATTCTTGCTGTCCCTCCGTCGATTTGTGATACCAGGTTATACTATCCACCTCTTTCATTTCAAGAGAAGCCAGCATTTTTTGTAGGGTAGAAGTTTGAAGCGTAACGGGAGGTGCCTCATCCACTAATCGAATCACTTTACTAGATTCGATATTTGCTAAATACGTAGAGACACTATCTTTTGGGTAAATGAGATCGTGTAGGAAGGACGCTCCTAGCATAACGGCGATAGAGATAAAACTGGTGAGAAAGCCGAGCCAAGTAAATGTTCGATAGGTCTCCCATCTGTTGCTTCGCCTCCAAAGAAAATAAAGAATCCAAGCTCCTAACGGTAAAATGGGAAGCCTAATGATTACATCTTGAACAGGAATATCGATAGAAAGGACGAATAAGCCTACGATGACGGCAAGGATGGCAACCCAGATTTTAGTGGCTTCCTTTCGCTTTTTATAGATTCTAATAAATAGAAACGCAACAAGTGCAAATTCTAAAAGATACATAGATATATGTGGAATGGAGTACTCTAAGTCAAACCAAAAATCCATAACGACATCCTTTCTTTTCCAGTACTCATTTTAACAGAGATGGGAAAAGAATTGGATAAAAATAAGCATGTGATGAGGAAATCACATGCTTATCCTTTAATATCCGACTTCAACGGATGCAATAACGATATACATTAAATCGTTTTTGTCCTCTTTATCCTCTAACAAGATTCCACTTGACGTTGCCATCCCACCATCTTGTACTTGAATAGTTACTGTTCCATAAGGGATTTCCTTGCGTATTGCCTCTTCATCTAATAACTCTTTATCTGCTGGAATCGCCAGCTTTACATTTACGTGCATATTGTTTAAGTCTTGATCTGGTAAAATCTTTTTTATGCCAGGCATGGAGTTGAAATGAATCGCGTTATGGACTGCTCGAACCGCAGCTTTTGTTACATTTTGACCGTGCACATCTGTTCCCATTCCTGTTTCAATAAATACGATTTCTTTCATTAAGGTCACTCCTTTTATGTATGAGCTACTTGCATTATACACTTGTATTAGGGAAGTTCCAAAGTGTTTGGTAAACTAGAGGAAATAGAATGTAATGCGAGGGACGATACATGAAGATAACGATCATTGCAGTAGGGAAACTAAAAGAGAAATATTTAAAGCAGGGAATTCAAGAATATGTGAAGCGACTTGGTGCTTATGCCAATATCGATATAATCGAACTGCCTGATGAAAAGGCGCCAGAAAATATGAGTGATGCGGAAGCGGAAGAAGTAAAGCGAAAAGAAGGAGACCGAATCCTCTCCAAAATCTCGACAGACACCTACATTATTTCCCTGGAAATAATGGGGGAAATGTTGACCTCTGAAGAATTAGCTCGAAAAATGGACAACCTTGCCACACACGGAAAGAGTAAGATTGCGTTTGTGATTGGTGGATCGCTAGGCTTGAGTAAGGAAGTAACGGATCGAAGTGATTTTGCGCTGTCGTTTTCTAAGATGACATTTCCGCATCAACTGATGAGGCTGGTGTTGGTGGAGCAGGTTTATCGGGCGTTTCGGATTAATCGGGGGGAACCTTACCATAAATAAGTAGCGGATTGGCTTAAAATATAAACCCTTTATGATTAAAGGGATACGTTTATTATATAATTTATTTTCTCGTATAATATGTTTAATAAATGAAGGAATCGAATTACTCGATTCTTCTTCAGGCATATGGGCAATGAATGAAAAGTGAATATGTTTTAGACTCTTTTTCTCAGCCTCTATTTTTTCAATGGAGGCTACAAGTAATTCCCTGAATTGCATAGGCTCAAGGTATGTTGATAAATCAAGGAACTCTTGAAGCTGTTGGCGAATGAGTTCGGGTGTAACTTGTTTAATGGATGTAGAATTTTTTGGTTGTTTTTCTATTAGGGTGAAAATCTTATTTTGTATTTCATTTATTTCAGTACGGATTCCATTTATTCTCGCTATTGCTTCTTCTTCGGTGTAGATACCAGATCCTGTTTCTACTGAATCTTGAATTCTTTTTTTATTTGCTTCTAGTTTCGTTAATTGATTTTGTAGTATTTTTACTTCTTTTGACTGTTCAGCATACTTAGGATGCTTTTCCAATTGTTTGTTCATTCGTTCGGTAATGTCTTTTATGACTGAATCAGACTGTAATGATTTAGTTAGTCTATCAAAGACAGCTTTTTCTAGCCAGGCGGCATCAATGGTGTTTGGATTACAAACGGATCTACCCTTATTATGATACTGTCCACAAACATAGTATCGTTTTTTGGTTCCATCCTTTCGTTTTGAACCATATTGACTTGTCATGTAGGAACCACATTCCGGACATTTGGCAAGGCTTGTTAATGGGAACGATCCAGAGTATTGTCTCGGTGTACCAGTGCGACGTTTTTCTCTTAGTTCGGCAGCCTTATCCCATGTTTCCTCATCAATGATGCGTTCATGAATCCCTTTTGTTAAAATATAATCTGGGTTTTTCCCTTTTCTTCTATTCGTTTCCCAACCTATCACTTGGTTGTAGCGGGTGTATCCTTTATATGCAGGATTATCAAGGATAGTAGATACAGATACAATGGAAAATGTTTTCCCCTTTTTTGTCCGTTTCCCAATTTCGTTAAGGTGATTGGATATTTTCTTTGTACCCCAACCTTCACGGACATACTTATCAAAGATTAACTTTATTGTTTCAGCTTCTTCTTCATTAATGATCAATTCTTTGCTGACTGTATCGTAACCTAGTAATTGTCCTCCATTCCATTTACCCTCTCTTGCACGTTGTGACATTCCAAATTGGACATTTTCTGCAACATCTTCTCTTTGGTACTGTGCCACCGAGACCAATATGTTAAACTGTAAATTTCCATGCGGCGTACCGTATTCTCCCTCTTTAATACTTATAAATTTAACTTTTTCTTTATGGATCTCTTCCACGATTTTTAAGGAATCAGATAGTGAACGGCTCAATCTACTAACTTTATAAGTTATAATTGCATCTATATTCCCTTCGGCTACATCCCTCATCATCCGATTTAAAGCAGGTCGATCCTTAGTGTTTTTACCACTAATACCCCCATCAACATAGCTTTCAATTAGAATATCTTGTCCAAACTTGCGGTGTGCTTCTTTAGTTCCTTCTTCTAATTGAGCATCTAATGAAAATCCGTTTTCTACCTGTTTATAGGTTGAAACTCTTATGTAAATTCCGACAACTTTTTTAGGCTTCATTTTTTGCTCCCTCCTTTTTTAGTTGTTTCTTAAACGCAATCCCCTTTTTTAATTCTTTCAGCATGATCTTTACGTTCGAGTTGAGCAAGAACTTCCAATATCTTGAATTCTCGGTTTAATTTAAGAGGAGTGTACTCTCCTTCAATTATACTGATAAAGCGGACATTTGAGTAGTGAATTTCTTTTACTACTTTTAATGCGTGTGAAAATGTATTACTAATCCTACTGACACAATAGGTGATAACTGCATCTAGTTTACACTGTTTTACATCTTTCAACATCTGGTTTCTTTCAGTGTTACATTTCGGCCCAAAGCCTTCATCTACATAGAATTTTATGTCAATGTCTTGTCCAAACAATTCCTTCGCAACTCGTATGCCTATTTTTTGTTCCATCCCTTGTCCAAATTGTGCTTTTTGTCCAGATGATACACGAGTATATAATCCAATTACTTTTCTGTTGTTTTTCATAATTATGCTCCTTTTTTCTTTAATTGATTATCTGACTTACGTTGGATTGCTTCTAGTAAATAAAAAGCAATTGTATCGAGATTATCTGAAATATTTTCGTTTGCCTTTTGAATATCTTCATTTTTTCCGATTAGGGAATCGCTTTTTGTAGATTTTTCCATAGGGGTATGCCTCCAATTTGTTGTAGTTTCTTTGGTTGTGAACTGTGAGGTTTTTTGGGCAGGAATTTAAAACAAAGGGTGAGTTGTAAGTATAAGGATGAAGGGTGAATGATGAGTTCAAGGTTTTTCTGAAGGAGCAATAGTTAGAAGATAAATATGGAGTGTAGATGTTTGTGGGTGGTGTAGTTGCTTTTTTTTAAAACTACATCTCTAGCATATCATGGAAAATTGCCCCTGAGTTGACAAATTGTCAAGACTCTTCACGGTACCGTAATTAATCCAAATATAAGCTAGAACAAGGTAGGACATTAAAAAGTATTACGAAGATTGCATACAAGATATGATATTCGTATCGACAAGCCAATCAAATGAAAGAATTACTATGTTGAACCTTCCCTCATTTTGGGGAGGTGGTAAGACAAATAAATATAATCGGATTGGGAACAAAAATATATAGTTAACCCCCTGATACATAAGGGTTTTCTGTTTCCCAAGGTTAACCAAGGAGGAACCAAAATGATCCATACGTTTAAAATGCTATTTTTACTTCACTATGAGGAAGTACAAGATTTACAAAGGAGACTAAATATCAAATATACACAGGTTAACGAATGCTTTGAAGGGATGTTTCCGGGAGTTACAATGAGTATTTCTAATTCAGGAAATGGACAATGGAAGTTGTATATGGTTGTGGATGCAATAGAACTATTAGGAAACCCCGACATTACTGAAGACGACTATATATCACTAGAGAAAGAAATAAGATATATACTTTGGCATGTTGTTGGACATTCTAGCCATTACAGTAACCATACTTTACTTCGAATTGACTTCAGATATGATGTTTTGATCAAAGACAAGAATCATCGTATGTTGTTGGTAGATTTGTATAAAAAACTAACAAAGTCATATAAATTCCAGAAGAAATATTTAGGAAAGATAGAACATGGTGTGTTTGTGCCATATAAAACCACAGTTTATCATTCATCGAAGTCGGTTGAAAGTATAGTCTATCTCAAGGAAGAGGAAAGGATTGATAAAGGAGAAAGAATAGAAAGTTATGAAAAAGATATTGTTCGTTTTGAGGTACATGTAATGGAGAACCATTCCTATTATATGGAGAAGAAAAGTATAAATGTTCAACGCCCGAGAAAACTTGGAGAATATATGAAAGATGTGGTTTATAAAGAGTATTTCCGAAAATATATGTCGCAAATCTACCATCCTGGAGATTTCTACAAGATCGACGAAGTAAGAAAAAAGCTGAAACATTCCTCTTTATCCAATCAAAACAAATTAAAGCTAATTGATTTCCTCAAGCAAATTAGCAGCCACAACGTTAATACCCCCTTGAAGAATAAAAAGATGTCAAAAGGTACTTACAATAGTCGCTTGGCATTACTCAGTGAAGTAGGCATTAATACAATATTGATACCGAAGAATTACCCAAAGGCCCCCTCTCTTCTGAAAAACCCTCTGAATGACTTTCCATGGTAATTTGTAATAGTAGCATTTTTAGGAATGATTTTAAATTCTACATCAATACTGGAAAGGGATGAAATTTATATTACATTTCATCCCTAGCAGCTTTCCTCTTTAAAAGAGAGTATCACGAAGATCATTTACTCATCTTGACTTTTATCTTTTAAAGGTAGGATTTTACCGTCAGGATATTCTTTCACCAATTGTCCATCCTTTTCGTATATAATGTATGTTCCATTTTTCTTGGCTTCCATCCTAGCCACATTTCCAGTCTGCTTTATATATTTATCCATCCATGCGAATTTACGATCTGGATTGTTTATTTTTTCCGTTTTAAGTGTTTTAGATGAATCATTATTATTATCTGTCACGTATATCCTCCTCTTTGTTTTAATTCTACTCTTTAGAATTTTCTAATCAACCTAAACATAGAAACATGAAAAATATCAATCATTTTCCCACCTTCTTTCTTAGGCTAGATGTATGTCATAATGTTACTATTCTTTATTTTTGACGCCGACCGTATAGTTCCCTGTAAAAGATCATATAGTTATATCCAGCTCTTCCAGCGAATATATTCATTTTTTGTCATCCTACACAATCACTCTTGATAATTAAACTTGTAATATAAATAGATAAGTCATCGTGCAATCTCATAAGAGCTTTCCTTGAAACGAAAATGCCATACAAGGACATAGACCAAGTCCAAAAGATTCATTCCAGTATGAATTTACAATTCAATAAGCACTCTCCAGATGTTGCGATAAAGGTAGGTGAAAAGTGGTTTAGTATCACTCTTTCTCTCTATCTATCCCTGGAATTTTCCAATGGGGTTGAGTGTAGTAAATCTAAAGAGAAAACCACCCAAAAGGCTCGAACAAAGCAGAAGGGTGGTTTTTGGATGACCTGAATAAATTAACGTCCCTTTATTTGCTCATCTACCTGTATAAGTATGTTAGATTATCTCCTTATATAGACAGTTGAGTAAAGTTTATTAACTGAATATTATAACAACTATAGTTTTTCTTTTGACTATAAGAAATGGTATAAAAGAGCCTCTTACCGCACATAATAATAAGTTGTTGATAGAGACCGCCTTCACGGGAAATGCTATGTTTTGAAACAGTCAATACATCACGAAGGAGAGATCATGAAAATGAGTCCAGAGGAAATAACTGAAGTTTTTGTAGAATTAGTTGAGCATTATCGTAAAAAGAAAGGTATTAGCCAAAACAAATTAGCAACTGAAGCGGGAGTGACAGGGGGGCTACTTTCAAGGTTGAAAAATGGAACAAGAAAGACACCAACTTTGGATAAGGTTTGGAATATAGCAAAAGTGTTGGATATGCCTTTATATCAACTGGTTACTAAATTACAATCTAAAGAAAAGGAATTGGCAAAATGAGTATAGGAGGTAGAAAAGAGGAAGTCATTTTAACGCTTTATTTGAAAAAGAATAAAAAGGTGATAGAAGAGCTAATTGGAATTTCTATTGAGGGGATAAAAATTGAAGAAAGTGTTGGAAAAAAGCGAATAGATCTTTATGCGATTAATTCTGAAAGAAGAATCGAAATATTCATTGAAAATCAAGTAGGGCCTTCAGATAGTTACAATCATCAAATGGATAAGGTAACTCCATTAATCAACAATATCTCCGAGGGATATGTACTTTGGATTGCGGAAAAGTTCCAACAGAAACACATTGATGGAATAAAGCAATTACTTCAAGATAGCCCACATAAGTATATAAATTTTTATGCCATAGAGCTTCAACCAGATGTGAAAAAACGCATTGCGTCTTTGAATACTTGCTATCCATTAGATATCTGGGATAAACTGGATTCCATTAATGAAATTGAGGAAAAGTTGAAGGTGGTTGATGACTACTTATGGATGCCTGATACACATCTTGGTAGGACCTATGTTGGGGGAAATAGTTTTGATTTCGAAAGTGATTATGATATTAAAAAATACCTTATGGAAACATTTTGTCGTAAAGTACCAAATTTTTTAAGTTTTCACTACAGTAAAAAAGATTTGAAATATAGTAAACAATTAACATTTGGAGCAGGAATAGGAAATATAACATACTTTTGCTCAATACCGAGTAAGAAACGAAAGGCTGTTGTTATAGGAATTCGTTTTGAACGATGTTTATCAAGTGCATACCAGCACTTTTGTGAAAAGGAAGAACTTCTAAGGAAGAGTATTAGTCCCACTATTTACTTTAGAGATGATAAAAGAACAATTAACTATAGCATAGAGTCAGATGGATACAACATTCCTGTTATAGCCGGTCAACTCGCTGAGGTGTTTGAAAAATTTATTTTTTTCTTTTCACCATATATTTACGGAGGAAAAATAAAAGACATTAGTCAAGCTAAAGATACTAAAGATAGAGGTTAACAGGAAATTATGCACTAATGATAATAAAGGACCCACCCTGATTTATCAGGGTGGGTGTTTTGAAACCTCTTGACAAAATCAAATAAACATTGACTCACGAGATCTTTTTGGCGGAGATGAGGAAATTGTGTTGAACATAACTCTGTGAACTGATTATAAATGTTTGCATTGACTTGGAATGATTTGGTTACTGTGCTGCATGTAGGGTCATATACTTCAGAGTCCAAAATCAACTGAATTTGCTGTATCACCAATAGTTTTTTCAGTTCATCTAAATGTTCTTCAAGGAAACTCAACGTTTCGTTAGTTTTATCAGCTTTATTTGTAGCTAATTATAGATATTGTTCATATTCCTCTAAGCTCAGTAGTTTCTCATATTTCTTGCTAGTTTGGTTGTATTGGTAACTACCACTCTCTCGCATAATTTTTGTGAAGGCTGAGTATGGAATTCCTACCTTCTTACTTACGTTCCTCAAATGGTCCTTCTCCTCTTTTTCTAGCATTTTGTTCACAGTCTTTAGCCTTTCGTTAATCGATAAACTCATGAATTCGTCTGGACTCATTTACATCACTCCTTTAGTTTTTTATGACTTTTTCTTTATATCTCTATAGTAGATTCATAGAAAAGAAATATTCCATATTTACATTTTGATAGTTATGGAGAGTGACTTACTTGCTTATAATAAGAGGTTAACCAAAACAGAAGGTACTGGGCACATACCAGTAATAAAAATAGGAGGAGAAAGAAATGAGCAATAAAGGAATGGATAGGATTAATACTGCAATTGGGGATTTTGGGGGACTTTTGCGAGATTACCGTTTAGAACACCATCTTTCATTACAGGATTTGTCTGAAATCGTTGGTTACTCACCATCCTATATTTGGCGAATAGAAAAAAACAAAAGATTTCCCGAATTAGAAACAAGGATGAAAATTTTAATATCATTGTGGTCAATGGAGGATATCTATATGTATTTGCAGGAGATTGTGTCAAAGGAGAGTAATGCTGGTTAATTGGGAATAATAAATAAAAGACTACTGTAAAATAGCTTCTTAAAGGCTGCAGTAGCCTTTTTTGTTTAGCTGAATTATGAAAAATATATGGTAAATAGGAATAGACTATACATTACTTTGATTATTTAATACAATCCTATCCTATCAGAATTTACATTTGCGAGAACCGTTGATAAGGCTTTCTCATTGAAGAAAATAGTTCGATATATTCTAACTTTATAAATGAACTTGGAGTGGATATACGCTGATTCTTTTGTCCACTGATGGGAAGGAGATAGATTGTTACTATTTTGAAATCAAAAAAGTCTATACTTTCGTATAGACTTCTTTATTTTTGATTGAATTATAATAAACTGCCTTCATTTCATCAGCCACTGCCTTGATCATAGGAACAGCTACGGAATTTCCAAATTGTCTATACATTTGTGTTCTGGAAACAGGTACTTTAAAGTCATCAGGAAATCCCATTAATCTTTTACACTCTAATTCTGAGAAAAGCCTAATCCCAGTACTTCCGCCTTTAACAAAAGTTCCTGTTAAACGTTGGATTTTATGATAAGATGCAACTAGGGTTTTTACTTGAATTTTAGAATGATTATCAACAATTTGCGGTTTCCCATCATCTTTCTTAAACAAATAACTTTTTTGAAGATGTTCAGAGATGGAATAACCTTCAGGATTGTTTTCTAAAATTTCACAAATATTTTTTCGGAAATCAGGGTTCCCTTGTGGGAATTTAAAATCTTTAATTTTTAAATCATTTCTAAAACCAATAATAATAACACGTTTTCTAATTTGGGGTAACCCAAAGTTTTGTGCATCAAGGACCTCATAAAAAACGTTATAACCCAAATCTTCTAGGGATTTAATAATCAAATTAAATGCTTCCCCATTTTGGATAGTCAGCAGACCTTGTACATTCTCCAACAGGAACATTTTGGGCATGTGGTGGGACATTATCCTCAGAACATCAAAAAAAAGGTTACCTTGTGTTTCGTGCTTAAAACCTTCCCTTTTCCCAATCATTGAAAATGGTTGGCAAGGAAAACCTGCTAGTAAGACATCGTGTTCAGGGATATCTTCTACTTTAATCTGAGTTATATCTCCATGAGGTCTTTCCCCATAGTTAGCTTCATAAGTCTTCTGAGCAAATTTATCCCATTCTGAACTAAAAACTCCAGTGGTATTTTTATCTTCAAATCCTATTCTTATACCACCTATACCTGCAAATAAATCTATAAATCTTAGTTTATCATTCATCTCTAATTCCTCTTTATTAGAATTCTCTATTGCATTTGCTAATAAGTAAACACACTTTTTACTAAAACTGGAACAGTTATTTATTTCTAATTTTCCTATTTTCTCATAAAGTTCTAGGGGCAAATATACATTCGCTGCTATTTTTCTTGTTTTTTTTGATTTTCTCCCAGCACCTTCTCTGAATCCGCCTCTCATTTTTCATTCTCCTTTATAAGAACCCTAGTCCTATAACTATACATGTTTTTTTTTGATTTTTCAATTTGAAAAATCAAAAAAATGACCGTATAGGTTTAATTATATCATTAATGATATAATTAAATTAAAAAACATGGAGGTACTATTATGGAGTTTAAATATAATAAAGGAGAATGGTCAGAATTCTATGTTTTTCTACATACCCTAGCTTCTGGAAAGCTATATGCTGCTGATTCAAGTATGAATAAAGTACCAAATGTCTATTATAAAATACTTTCATCAATCAGGCGTGATATTGAATATAATAGAGATTCATCAACAAATCAAATTATATTTGAATATGAAAATACTCAGATTACTATTCCAATTAGTACTTTTGAGAGCATGGAGGAAATATTAATTGAAAAAATTCAATTAGGTACAGGTACTTTTAGTATTCCGGAAATAAACTCAATAATTGAGCAGCTCAAAATTAATTCAATTAAAGAACGGTCGGATACAAAAGGTGATATAATTTTAAAAATCCATGATGATGTTACTGGTTTTGAACCTACTCTTTCTTTTAGTATTAAATCCTATCTTGGTAACAAACCTACACTCTTGAATGCTTCAAATGGGACAGTTTTAAAGTATCAGCTATCTGCTCCTATTTCTGAAAATGAAATGAATAGAATAAATTCTCTTTCAGGAAGTAGCAAGATTAAGAATCGAATATCTGCAATTCGTGATTTAGGTATTGATTTACTTTATAAAGATGTCCCTTCTACCATTTTTAAGGAAAATTTACAAATGATAGATTACAGGTTACCTGAAATTATTTCACAAATTTTCTTAGAATCGTATTTTGTAAGAGGTAAAAAAGTTTCTGAAGTTGTACAATCATTTTTAGATTATAACCCAACTGAAAACCCACGTATCATTAAATATAAAGTACAAGAATTTTTGGTGGCAATTGCGTTGGGGATGGTTCCACTTACTGAATGGACGGGCCTCGATGAAGCAAATGGAGGTTATATTGTAGTGAAAGAAAATGCAGAAGTTCTTTGCTATCATATTTACGATCGAAATAGGCTAAAAGAATACCTTTATAATCACACCAAGTTTGACACACCAAGTACAGGAAGAACCAGTGCAGGTTTATTAGTCCATAATGAAGGTGGAGAACTCGAGTTTAGTTTGACAATGCAAATAAGGTTCTAAAAGTCGTTTGTATTTAGAGATAGACTATAATATAAAGATATTCGAATTGTTCTAAATATAAATTGAAAGTCTCACGGGAGGATTAAATACTTCAAGGGTTATAGTGTGTTCTTCTATAATAGACCCTATCTCTAATCTCTCATATTTTTAAGTGCTATGAACACTTTTTCATAGTACTTAAAAATAAAGCAAATTTCTTATGTTTATTAAGAGTTATGTATTGTATATTCTTACTTCAGAGCAATCATATATTGGGGATTGTAGAATGATATTATAATAATAGTGTAAGAGATAGGATGCAAACTTTAATTATTGTAGGTATATTATTCTGTTTTAAGAGGTGATATAAATGAGCATAAAATTGAACCGAATTCTAACGAATATTCAACTTCTTATTGATAACGGTGAAATGATTAGAAAGCTAGAAGCAATCCGAATAGAATATAAACGTAACATTAGATTTGAAGAAGACTTACAAACAGGATTTGGGCATGTGTTTTCGAGAATGAGTCTTTCGAGATTTGAAGATGCTGTTAGAAGAAATACTAATGTTCAAGAGGGGGATTTTCGTCAGTATTTGAATAAATTAATGTTCGAAAATAATGTAACGCAGGCTACTTTATCAAGGCGTAGTTTAATTAAAGAAGCTACCCTTAGTAGATACATAAATGGATCAAGAGAAGTTCCAGCATGTATAGTATTCCGCATAGCATTATCAATGCAATTGGGATTGGTTGAAACTGAGACTTTGCTCCAAAAATTAGGGAAATCGTTTAAGGAAGCTAGGATGGATGCTGTTATAATAGAGGCAATTGAACAAGGAATATATGATGTGATGAAGGTAGAAACAATAGTGCAAAAGTTTACAGAAGGTGAAGAGTCACTATTCACAAAGAAGGAACGTGAAGAGTTTGGCTTTACTAAAGAGGACTTTGAAATAGAAGTAATCTAACTGTTTTTAAGTTAGATAGTAATCTCTAAATCAGGTGTATATTAGAAATTACTAGATATGATATAAGAAACTAAAACTCATTAATAACAAAATCAATTAGATTAATATCATTATCTGACAAATTAAATTTATTTTGAACTTCTCCGTAAGTTTTTCCGATTTTAACTAATTCGATTGCTTTGTGTAATATTGTATCATCACTATATTCATCATCTATTTTTACCATATAAATCACCTCAATCTAATTATACAAAAAAACTATGTGAATAAGAAGAGCTTTGCTAAAATTGATTTTTATCTCCCTGTAGTTAATTATAAATTCAGTTTTTCAAAAACATAAATAATGTTGTTGGCTTTAGATTAGCAGAATTAAATGTAAATTAAACATAAATATCTCCATATGTATCTAATTCTTCATTCTACAAATCATTCTTTTTGCCATCGAATCTGCTCTTCTCTTCGTAATAGTTATAATATTGCTAATACACTCTTCTACCTCTTCTTTTTTTTGGGGAATTGCATGTGACAATTTTTGGTTTTTGAACAATGGTTTCCCTTTTAATATCTTTCTTCCCTTTTCATAATCTATATCATAATAATCTTCAAGAAAGAAGGTCGTACGATTTTCTTCATCTGAAAACCACTCCTTCCAGCTAATTATCTGCAACTTATCAATTTCTGTTTTTATTTCCTTTTTTCCGTCTTTCCAAATTTCTACTTCTGGAATTTTAATTTTAATCATACTTTCTTCTGACCATTCTTGTATTTTATCTATCATTAACGGAAAATAATCTTTTACATCATTCAAACAACCTTTTAATTGATTAAAAGGAGGTTCTGGACAAGGCATAAAGTTAGCTAAGCAATGGCATAAAGAAGAGAATTCCAGAATTTTTTCACTCAAATCCTTATTATTAGAACTATCAAAAATATATTTTTCTAAAATAATACGTTGAAGATTTCCTTCTTCTAAAACCTTTTTAGCATACTTTTCCTTACCTATATCTTTTAATTCTCCGCACATTGCAATTTTAAGATTAGTTTTATCACCAAAGCTAAATAAGCTGCATTTCCAGTTTTGTATTATTTTTTTTAGTGTATTGTCATTTTTAAGTGCCTCATGAATTTCTTTAAATGATGTTGCATTTTCACTTTCCGAATATGCTACTAAACTACCAACAAAAGTTGTATAAAATGAATTAATAACATCATAATAGTCTGAATTCCACCCTAACTTCGCATAAATTGCTTTAGCAACCGCTCTATTTTCCAATTCTTGATTATTAAATCTAGTTGCAAAAAAATGCATTATTCTATCAAAAGAATTATTAGATATTCCACTAAAAAGCTCTTCAACGAATTCTTTATGATCTCGAACTAAGATCGGGAGCCAATAATTATATGAATGTTCCTCTAGCTCTAGGGAATGTAAAATCTCTTTTCTTTTACACCTTTCAATAATTGTCATTTGCATTTGAATTTCCTCCTCTATTTTATCAATATACCATGAAAGATAACATTTAATAACCAACAAGTTGTTACGCAGTGTAATTTCACTTGTTAAGAAATAGATTAAATTAGGCCCATTAGAATAGGCTAATCATATTGAAAATAATCCTATTTTATTTTCTTATAGATCTATATTGAATATTGCCATCAATTAGATCCAGCATTGCCATCTTTTTGAGCGACTCAAATTAGTTATTATAAATTAGATACTTTGGTCTAGCATTAAGTAGTGTGCCTATTATGAGGTCTTGACAATGAGCCTCTGTGGAAATAGTTTTAGGCAATAAACGGCAGCTAATAGCTTACTACCAGGAGGCTATGGATATAGTTTAACAGCAATTACCTAATATTCGTTATGAAAAAGATGATAGTCTGTCGATTAACAAGTTAAAGAACACCATGAAAAAGGAATCTGTTTTCGACAAAAGAGTAGCTGAGGTAAAAAGAATTCTAATTGATATGAGAGAAGCAGGGGTTAAGGAAATGAAAAAGAAAGAGATAAGGGATCTTGTTAAGGTAAGTGACAAAAGTAATTTCTAAGATAATGAGAGAATTAAATGGCTTTATCAATGAGAATGAATTCACTACTAAAGGGCAACGTATTATCTTAAATAAATAAGGTGAATATTGCACGAAGACATATTTTCCCTGTTGGAGAATGTGTCTTTTGTGTATTGTACCTTACTCACTAACTCTCATTCTGGTCACTAAAGTTGTATTAGTCGTTCGCATGAGTAAAAAGAATGGATATGTGGACTCCAATGTACCATGAATACAAGTATCACGCCTACAAATTTGGGTGAACAGATATCAGTTATATTACAAAGTACAACGGTAAATTACAGGTTAAATCCAATACATAATTTGTGACATCAACGGGATAGGTATTCCCCCTTCTTCTAATATAGTAGGTACTTCATGGTTACTCTGAAGGATGGGAATACAACTTTTAATCAAAAGCAATTGAAAAGAAAAAAATTAGATTTTATGCGTATTCTCTTGGAATACAATTCACTTACAGTAGATTACTGTGAGTAATCCCAATACCAATTAAGAGTCTTTATGTCATAGCACCATTGGTTCTTGCAGTAAAAGGTTTTTCCGTTATTCAAACCCCATTAAATTTAGCAGATAACCTGCTAAACCAAACAGATTGGAATACAATTAAAAGTTACTCTTTTCATCCTAAGAGGAGTATGAAAATCCATCCTTTTTGACGCATACAAAGGAAATAAGGAATTGTTCAGTCACTATAGTTATTTTTTTTATTGGACTCAATCTTTGTTGAAATAAAAAAGTTGTATGAAATTTGTTTCCTTCTTTAAGAGGAGATAAATAAACAACTTTTCTTGGTTGCTATTAAATTACTGAGGGGATTCCCTTTTTAATCAATCGAACGACAAATACAACATTTGTGAAGGGAGAGATAGCGTTCAATATCATTGAATTATTGCCGAGGTTACTGTACTGGATAGACTTATTTTGATATTTAGCTTTAAATTGTATCAATAAGGTGTAGTCAACTGATACTAAACAAAATTTATTGATATAAATGGGTATTAATACGTATCGAATACACGTCTCATTAATAAAGGGGAGAATGGGGACTTAGGGTATGTTATGCGTAGGTTTCAAGTTCAAAATTAAAATACCTCACAACAATTTAGAAGTAAAAGAATAGAATGACAAAAATAAGTGGTTGGATTTTGTTCTGTTGATATTGTCGAAGTATATTGAAAAATATGGTAAATGCCGATTTTTATATGTTAAAATCTAAGTATAATTTAAAGGTAAAATATTTTAGGTGATTAAAACATTGCAGAAAGATGTGACGGTCAAATAAATTAGATTTTCCAGTTTAGTGGAATTACATTTAATTATTTAGAGGAAGATGTGGACTTATATTATATAAACAAGATAAGGGGAAAAGGATATGGTGATTAAGAAGGTTGAAATTAACCATTACAAATCGATTGCAAATATGAGATTTGAATATTTCAAAGATGGATTAAACGTGTTTATAGGAAAGAACAACTCTGGTAAAAGTAATATATTAGAAGCTATAAACGTAATTTTCAATCATGATAATATTGAATCCCAAGAAATTTCAAAATTCCTTTCTTATCAAGTTGATGATAATGGAACTGCCCCCGAAATGAAAATTAATTTCCACGATGATGAAAGTAAGTGGATTGATGTAAACTTTGATGTTAAACAAAACTTTATGAAAAATCTTAGTCGTGGAAACACAAAATTCAATAGAGATCATCTACCACGATTTATTTATTTATCCAATTCAAATAATATTGAAGTGATGGTTGATTCGATAATGAATATCATTCCATCTGATGAAGTTCGGTATTCCAAGTTTTTAAGTAATGTCAACTATTTCATTGGAAATATTTTCAATTCTACTTATAAGGTTTATATTGATAATCGAAAAACTGATAATCCAGAAATAAGAATTATTGATGAATTCAATGATGAGGATACAATTTATAACAAAAGCTCAGGAACACAATTCGCAACATTGATGTCTATGTTGTTAAGTGCGGGGCTAAATGAATCACATGATAAAGGTTTTATTGTTGCGATTGATGAACCTGAAACAAGTTTACACATAGGTTCTCAGAAAAAATTGTTTAAGTTATTAAAAGAAATTTCAAAAACACATCAGGTTATTATTGCAACCCATTCTGTGGTTTTTATCGACAAGGCAAATGATGAAAATGTTTATTTGGTTGAGCGAGACAATATAGGAAGAACTACTTTTAATTTAAAGAAACATAAAAATGAAAATTGGAAGTCTTTAAGAGAAATTATTGGTATGACAATATCTGATAGTCTATTACTTGGAGATCTCAATATCGTAGTAGAAGGTAGAACAGAACAATTAATATTTCCAACTATGATAGAGATTTTAAAAAAGGAAGGGAAAATAAAATTAGATAGATCAAGATACAATTTTATTTCTGCGGAAAGTTCATCAAAAGTTGAACCATTTTTGTCAATTTTAAAGGATAAAATTGAACTCCCAATGTGTGTGTTTTTGGATAACGATAAGCCAGGAAGGGATGCTGAAAAAAGGATAAGGAAAAAGGCCAAATATGACAACGATCTAATTGTAATACCTGTAGTGGAAAATTACGAAAGTTCCGAGATAGAAGATATGTTTGAAGAAACATTTTTATTCGAATGTATAAATGAATATTGCGAAAATCAAGTTAAAAATTATAAATATTTGGAGATCGAAGAACTTAGGAAAATAAGGAGTAATCAAAAATTTAATGAGTTTAAAGATAGTTTAGAACTTGAATTATCTAATTCCTATTCACTTGATGAATCTTTTGAATTTAACAAGATGTTATTTGCAATAATAATAAAAAATAAATTAGAAGAGTCAAGCCAGTTTCCAGTTATGACAGATAAGTTTCGTGAAATAGATAAACATTTTCATAAATTAACTATCTGAAATTAAGGCCAAACATTAACGCAAAAACGTTTTTATTGAAAAAAGCACTTAAAAGAAGATCTATTAATGCTCATAAACAGATAAACAGCCATTTATGAAATAGAGGACTTCATCCTTTAGCCTTTCATTTGCTAATAAAACAAATAATGATATATGAAAGACTTAGATATCCAAATGGATAAAAATAATAGACTTCTTCATTATATAAGGCTTCATAATTTAAAAGTCAAATATCAATACATTAAGAGAATATTAAGATTTAAACTATTATATTGCAATCCAGATAAAAAGTTATGAAGCAACAGGGGGAGATTTAATAATGGAATGGATTATTTTGTTGTTAAACTTTATTGGATTATTTTGTTTTGGATTATTTATAAAGTCTTATTTACCAAGTTATATGAAGGAGAAAGGAAAAAATTTAGCTACAAAAGAGGATGTAAAAGATATAACGAAGAGGACAGAAGAAGTTAAATTAGAGTTCCAGAAAGAAATGGCAAATTTCACTACATATTTAAGTTTCAGTAACGATTATGCTTACAGACAATATACAAATCTATATGCAAAATTATACCCAATTATAATCCAATCAGAATATATTAGATATTTTCTTGAACGATATAACGGAAATAACTTACCATTTGACGAATTTCCGTTCATAGAATCAGGTAAAACAATAGAGAGAACAAAAATTGAACTTGTGTCAAATAAAGTCATCAATTATGAAGAAGAGGAATTGAATGACTCGATAACTACTTTTAATAAAAAAGAGCTTTGTGAATTTATAATCAAACATGGAGAGTTTGCATCTCAAAGATTGTTAAAATTGGCAGTAGCATATAGATATGCTCATAGTAATTATTCTGGAACAAGATCTCTTGAAGATTCAGAGATTAAAAAAGCATTTGATATAGAGGAAATTACGCTAATTAAAGAGATTGTCAAAACGATAGTAAAAGATTATAACTATCTAAGAAAAAGCATAAAACTTGATTACAGCAATGTTGAGCTAGATAGTGGAATACTTGAACAATATAAATTTAATAATGATACAAAAATGTCATAGAAGGTTTGTGTGTAAGGAGGAAAATTGAATGTATATCACTGAAACAATTCTTCATTATATAGCATTACCTAAAACAAGTTACGCTATTCAAATTAACGGTGCATGGGGGACGGGCAAAACACACTATATTAAAAATGAGTTAAAACATGCGTTAGAAAATGATAATGATAGTAACACTGAGGATGGATTTAATCTTTGTTATGTCTCACTGAGTGGTTTTTCCTCGGTTGATCAAATCGGTGAAGCTGTTTTTCTTGAAATTGCTAATGCGAAAAACAAATTAGCAGTTCAAGGTTTAAAATTTTTAGGAAAGTATGGAAGCGGAATCGCAGGACTTTTTGGCAACTTTGATCAAACAATTGCTAATGCATCTGAAGATATCATTAACAAAATAAAAGATGATAGTAATGATAATTTTACGCAAATTGTAATATGTTTTGATGATTTAGAGAGAATTGATGATTCGCTATCAATTAAACAGGTATTTGGATATATTAATACGAACTATATTGAACACAATCATGTTAAAGTGATTTTTGTTTCAAATGATGAAGAGATAGTTGATAAGAAAAATTATAAATTGATTCGAGAAAAAGTAATAGGTAAAACGTTAAATTTTATTCAACCTGAATCAAATGTTATAGAGGATATAATAATTAATACATATAAAGAACAAGAAAATTTTATTAGCTATTTTGATATTGAAAAAGAAAATATAATTAAAGCTATCTCTCTAATATTTGATAAGTTTAATTTACGCACTTTACGTTTTGTAATAGATTCACTTGTAATCTTACAAAAAGAATTATATAGATTTTGCAATGATAACGAGCAAAGAATTGAAATACTGAATACATTATTTTTGAATGTTCTTATTGTTGGAAATGAATATAAGAATGGAGATATTGATGCTGTAGATCAATTATCATTTGTACACGGTTTGGATCATTTCTTTTATTTCCCCATAAATGATGAAGCTGAAGACAAATACCCTCAGAGATTCTTAAAAAGATACCACAGAGTAAGTGACTATATCGATAGTTATATCCATTATTTTCCTTCTGTTAGTAATTTTATAATCAATGGATTTTTAAATGCGAAGGAATTTAAACATGAGATTAATTCTTTGATTGATAGAAGAAGGAATGAAGAATTAAAAAGTAAAGGAAAAGGGAGTCCGATAGAAATACTTAATAATTTCCAAATGTTTGACGATCGAGATATAGAACAAGCACAGGAAGAAGTTTTAGAGAGAGTTAAAGGAGGCCAATTTCCTGCACCAGATTATCCAAGATTATATAATTTGTTTTTAATTTTTAGAAATAAAGACCTTATTCTCACTGATAAATTTGAATTACACGATTCATTCAAATCTGGGTTTATCATTGCACTTGATCAATGGAAACCTACTCAAACATTGGACTTTTGGGATATAAATATTCAACATACTGATGAAGTGTGTTCGCACATGATTGAAAGTTTGAAGGATAGAGAAAAACAAATTAATTACCAAGATAGAAAAATTAAAATGAAAGATTGGTTGGATGCAATAATTCAGGATTCAGTTCAAAAAGATATGTATAACGAAATTGAGTTTGAGAAAGACTTCTTTCAAATTTTAATTGAACTTGAAATAACAGAGAATTATTTTCGTAGGTCAAATATTTTTGTCGTAGAAATAACTCGATTTCTGCACCATAAATATTTGCGAGTAACTAACTCTTATGAATTTCACTCACATGAGATACCATACATCGAACAATTAATAAAAGTTATAGATGAATATATTACGGTTTGTAAAGAAGGAAAAATAAAATTGTATAATTTAAGTCAATTCAAGAAACAACTTGAAAAAGTCAAAGGACATATAAAGAAGCCCGACTGATTGGTATATATAGTGGGAGTTGTATTGTTTGGGTGTTAGCACTATCCAAAATTGTAAAAATTTAGGGTGTAAGGTAAATGAGTAGAACTATAGAAAACGATATTAACGATTATATTTATCGTATTCAGATGATTAGAGATTCAATTCTCGCACTTAAAGGTGGAGACCTCTTAGTAAATCATAAAAAAAATTTATTATTTAGTTTGTTAGATACAATATCTAAAGGTGTTTATGGAGACCAAATTCAAGGGAATGGGAAGAGGTTTGGAAACTTCATATTGGAATTTTGTAATTGGAACAATGCAGAACGAGTATCTTTACAGCAATTAGCTCTTTTTTTAAGAAAGGTTGATAAGGGAGAACATAACTACCTTAAAAAATACACATTCAATGAGCTTTCTAAATATCCACAGTCAAAACCAGTACCATTTAGTGTTGATCCATATGGCGAAGAGATATTGCCTTATTTATCATCTGATAAAAAGATATATAAAAAAATAACATTAGATTATTTTAAACATGTAAATCTATTATGGAGATATAGAAACTCATTAGTCCATGAAGCAAGAAGTATAGGATCAGATCGTTTATTCGACTTTGAAAATGAACCTCATTATATTCATTATTACCATTTAAGTAAAGACGAAAAAGGTAATAACATAAAGGATGAATATTGGGAGAAATATTATCCTTTAAATTTCTTCATAACTTTGGTAGATAACGCAATTATTAATATGGAAGTTTATTTTATTGAAAACGAAGTAAATCCATTTGAAAATTACGTCTCAGATCCACTTTGGATCACCGAAGTTTTTTAGTTAGATCACTATTTTTTTAAAACTTGTAGAAAATGTAATGACTTAGGGAGATAGGGTTTTGATTAAAAAGCAAAATTTTATATTGGAGCTTTTAATGAGTATTCAGAAGAAAATGGATATAGATACAGGTTACAGAAAGTTTGGAATAAATGTTAGTTTGTTATAAAGCAGGAACTATTTTAAGAAACAAAAAAGAAGCAAAATGAGAGTAAAGATAGTATAAAAACTATTAAGGACACAAAGCTATCGAATCGTATGCGGGGTAAAAAAATACAAAAACAATTCGTTCAACCCCCTTGTTCCTTCGACTAAAAAGCCGACTCAAAATCGTATTCCAGTGAAGAGATAATAATGGAAGTAATTATAATAAATTTGGGTAGATAAATTAAATATTTGTAAATGAGTATAAAAGGATGGGGTGAAAATTCTACTCCATCCTTTTCCTTTGTTTGCATTAAGGTATAATATTGATTTCACAATAAAACTATTATAGCTACCCTTAAATTGATACGGGGAACCGTATCATAAATAGCATTCAAGCAAGATAATATCCGAATAATACATAATGGTTATAGTGTAATTAAGAAATCTTGATATTAAATATAGTTTGTATAATTCAGAATATCACAATCTCTCCATGTCTATTATTCAAAGGGGTGAAAAAGTGAAACTTAATATTGAATTAATACCAAGAACAGCTATTGGACAAAATTGAGGATAAGACCCGAATGGGAGGTATTACGGAAGACAGTATATGATATTTATAATCGGCAGTGTCAAATCTGTAGTAAACAAGATTGTTTGCTAGATGCCCATGAAGTATGGCTATGGGATGAAGAAAATCATATACAGAAACTTGTAAATATAATAGGTATATGCAGATTATGTCGTGATACTATACATTTTGATATAGTTGAGAAAAAAACAGTAAAGCAACTGAAGCTAAGGATCATTATATAAAAGTTAACAATTGCGATGACAAGGAATTTAAACAAAAACTTGATGAAGCTAGGGGAGTTTATCAAAGCATGAAGTGCGAGAGAAAACTTTCAATATACTGGCTACTTACCCAAGTATTCATAGTCGAAAAAATAGTTTGAAGGACAGCAAAAAGGAGTGTAGTAAATGATTAAATCGGAAATATACTGTTCAAAGTGTAAAAGAAAAATTGAAGATGGTGAAGAGGCATATTTTAAACTGAGATACCCTAAAAAAAAGGGTTTTACAGAGATAAAGGCCTACTTAAGTAATGAATCAAGAACTATTTGTACCAACTGTTGTGATTGCTAAGATGATGAAGCCTATTATTTTAACTGTTAGAGAACTTCGAATGGCAATGAGCATTTTTCTCATCAACTTTTTCACACTCAACCAATTCATCGAAAAATTCGTATGACGAAATCGAAGAGGTCAGGGGTTAAGCGCACATCCTCTAATTAACGCCCAATGTGGGCTTTTGCCTCTTAAATTACCACGAACCGTATCACAAGTAAGTGAGGTTTAGACTAATAAAATAATAATATTTATGCGCAAGAACTAATAGTGAAAAGGTGATCATGAAAATGGTCACTTTTTTATTATGGTCGTCAAAGCTTCCAGATGTCTTAAGCATCTGGAAGGTCTTTATAAGCTTACCTGCAAACTGTTATGAAGAGTTGTAAATATTGATTTCATATTTGATATATCTGATATTGATTGGATAAATTTGTGTTACTTACTGTTACAAAATAGTCCAAGAGAGTTGAGTCTTTCTTGTAAAATCATAAAAAACATTGCCAAATGTATTGTAAAAAAACTTACTGTAAATTTATTTAAACAACAAAAATATAAGGAAGAAAGTGGGGATTGTTATGAGTAAAATATAATTTATAGAATGTAACTGTATGCTTGTATTATGTGGAGTCTCATCTATTAGTAGCTTTGCAGAATCATCGTACCTAATGTTGAATCTGAATTAACTAGTGCTGAATTTTATAAATTAATTGACAGTAAGTCCTTGGAAATTTCATTTCACCAGAATCATCGTTCTCAATAGTAACGATGCTGTTTCCAGTAAACTGTCACTGTTCCCCAAAACCAAAGTGTTTCACGGCTATGCCTCAGGGGTAATAATGGATAACCTAGAATCATCAAAAAAGGATGTAAGTAATGAAAGAACTGACAATAGGATTACTTTCGGCTCCTGAGTTACCTGAGAAAATGGCAAGAAGATTAGCAGAGATACTTCCAGATGCGTTGAAAGAAAACATAGATAAATATGTTCATTGGAATATTGAAATAGAGGTAGACTCACTAACAGGAGCAGCGGAAACTGCAAATGAAATAACAGAGGAAGCAGAAAAGAGAAGGCAATCAAACAATTGGAATTATGTAATCAGTGTGACAGACCTTCCAATTATCAGTAAGAAGGATATTGTGTTAGCAATCTCGAATCAAAATAAAAATGTGGCGCAGGTTTCTATACCCGCATTTGGTTTACTGCCAATGGAGAAGAGGCTAAAGGAAACAATTATTCAGATGGTGAAAGATTTACATAATAAAAAAACAGACAGATGGACATAGAACGATCGCACGAAAAAATAGCAAGCTGTCCCGTTTTTTTTCACCTGTAAAGAAAAGATTAACAAAGATTGATGCACCTGTTTATCAGTACTTTGTCATACTAAGAATTAATGGGAAATTAAGAATCCTTATGGGATGGTACACGCAAACCGCCCTTGGAAGATATTTTCTTCTTTTAAAAAAGTAATTGCAATTGCTTTTGCTACTGGTTCATATGGGCTGATTTTTCCATCACTATGGAATTTAAGTGTTGTATTTGAACCGATTCGTTATGTAATCCTGATGATTACTGCCTTATGTAGTATGGTGCTATGGATTATTTTGGCTCATAATTTGTGGGAGAGGCCTGCCTATTGGAATAAGAAGAAAATGCGACGGTTATATAATATGACAACTATTCTTACGTTGAGTATTGCTGTAATTTTATATTATCTGATTTTGTTTGTGTTATTTTTCTTCTCCGTACGATTATTTGTGCCAGATCAGCTTTTTGATAGCCAATCCGTTTTGAAAGGTACGATTACGTTAAAGAATTACCTGGAACTAATTTGGCTTGTGACATCTGTGGCCACATTGGGCGGGGCAATTGGAGCTGGTTTGGAAAATGATGAGCTGGTTAGCAGTGCAACATATGGCTATCGTCAACAAAAGAGATATGTGTCAACAACGGTTTAAAATTCCCTGATTTCAACGGAAACAAATTCCCTAGTTTCCCCGAATACTAGCTGGCTGAATGCCAGCTTTTTTCTTTTCTTTTAAACGATAGGATTCACCTTTAATATTGAAAGTGGTGGAATGATGGATCAGTCGATCCAGTATAGCTGTAGCTAATATCTCATCACCAAATATTTTCCCCCATTCTACGTAGGATTTGTTCGATGTGATGATCATTGCTCCATACTCGTATCTTCTTGATATGATTTGAAAAAGGGTATGGGCACTCAGTTCATCAAAGGCGAAGTACCCGATTTCATCCATAATGAATAATTCAGGACGACTATATCGTTTAATAATCCGTTGGATTAAACCCTGTTTTTCTGCTTTCTGACATTCAGCGATAAAGTCATTCGCAGTAATGAATAATGCTTGGTGTCCTTGAGTTAAAGCCTCAAAGGCCATGGAAATGGCTAGGTGAGTTTTCCCCACGCCTGGTGGACCTAAAAGAAGTATTCTCCCCATTATGAATGTATCTTCCTGATAAAACCTCTTTGACTCTACGCTCATCTATACTTGGTTGAAAGCTAAAATCAAAATCATGAATACTTTTGATGTATGGTAGCTTCGCTTTCTTGATACGTTTCTCTAACGCCAGTTTTCTTTTTGTTCAATTTCTTGGGACAAAACCGTGATTAAGAAGTCCGAATATGGTACATTATTTTTAGATGCGTCTTCTAGTAGACCATCAATTTGGTCGGCGGTATAATGCCAGCCGATTTGTTGTAAATGTTCAACTAAAAGGTCTGTGTTCATTATTGATCACCTCCTTCTAGTTGCTCATAAATTTGAAGGGGACGTTGCTCCACTTCAATATCAGGGGACTGTAAATGGCTGTGGGTCGGCAAACCAACAGTAGTCGTTTGCAGTCCTTTATAATGTTCAAGATTATATGGTCTCGAGCTTTCCCCGTCATTAACGGATGTTTGGCGATACATTCATAGGAGTCATAGACTTCCAAGTGGTGATCCAGGGTTTCTTTAATCTTTAACTCTTGACCAACGTACCGAAAGGGTACGGAATAACGTTTTCCTTGATAAGAGATAAAACAATCCTTACTAACTGTTCGAATTTCCCAATGGTTAATAGGAAAAAGTGGTTTACTGTTAGAAGCATTCAGGTATTTTTGTTCATGTTGGAAACGGGTGATAGGAGATTCCATGGTTGTTTGATGAATCTTTCGGTTCGCTATCTGATCCAGCCATTCTCTCATACCTTCATTTAATGCCCTTAATGTTCGTTTATGCTTACGCTGCAGGAAGTTCTTCTTCACGTACCCAACTACATTTTCCACCTTGCCTTTCGTTTGTGGACGATAAGGTTTACATGCTTTTGGTGCTATTCCATAATAAGCTAAAAACTCTTCAAACTTCCGGTTAAACCGTATTTCAACTGGACTATGTTTAACGACGGCTGTTTTCATATTGTCGTAGAGAATTTGCTCAGGCACACCGTTAAAATAGGCAAATGCATTCATGTGACACTTCATCAAAGTTCTAGGTCCATGCTATCCGTGAACTCTACGTACTTCATCCTCGAGTAACTTAATACCATCGTGAAAGCATAAATTTCTTTCAACTCTTGATCAACTTCAAACTTTCCTACATGTCCCCAGTCCATTTGAGCTTGTTTCCCAGGAGTGGTCTCATATCTTATGGTCGCTTGCTTTTTAGGGCGAGAACGATAAGGGCGTACAAAATCCCGAAGGATTGTCATTTTCCCTTCATAGCCCATAGCCTCGATCTCTTCTAAAAGTACCGTGCAATTCGTAGTTCCTTCTTTAATACGTTTCTTCAAATAATCTTTGAATGGATCCAATTTACTGCCTTTCTTATAACTCTTTTTCTGCTTTGGTAATTCGTCAGAATTTATGTACTTTCGAATAGTTTTTGGATCAAAGCCGGTTTCTTCAGAGATAGCAGTAATTGACCATCCTTTTTGATGTAATTCTCTAATCATAAAAAACTCCCCAATCTTGATCATCATCTCTACACTCCAAATCTTTATCTAGTATAGAAATGATTATCTGTTATTATTGGGGAATTTGAAACCGTCGTTATCAGGGATTTTATCACCGTTGATTACAATATGAACAGAGTAAACGAGAAAGAGACAATGTTTCTTAAAAAGAGACATGTCCGATTAGGATTAATGGAGGCGGCTACATTGAATTATGCTGTTAATAAGGAATGGCTCAAGGCTCAATTAGATAACGAACAAGTCAGGATTGTAGATTGCAGGTACGAGTTAGGAAATCCTTCTAAAGGGGAGTCCCTTTATCAAGAAATCCACATTCCCGGCGCTGTCTATTTTGATTTAGAAAAACAGTTACCTGTTTCCGAGCATGGTGGTAGGCATCCGCTACCAGATTTGGATCAGTTTAAATTGGAAATAGAAAAAGCGGGTATAGATAATACAAAAACAGTTGTGGCCTACGACAGTCGGGAGGGACAATTCGCGTCCCGGTTTTGGTGGCTGCTTACTTTCTTAGGTCATGATAGCGTTTATGTATTAAATGAAGGCTTCCGAGGGTGGCAGGAAGCGGGCTATGCGACGACGGAGGTTGTACCTGAATATGAATCAGCTACATTTGAAGTGAATATTCAAGAACATTTGCTTGCTTCTTATGAGGAAGTAAAAGCAGTTGTAGAACAGAAGAAAAATTCACCCATATTAGTGGATTCAAGAGATGAACAACGCTACTTAGGGGAACTAGAGCCAATGGATAAAGTAGCAGGACGTATTCCGGGTTCTATTAACAAATTTTGGGCAGAAGGATTCGAACGGGGTTCGTTTAAAACGAGTGAAGAGCAGAAGAAAAGATTTGATGATTTAGACGTTGATGAACCTATTATTGTATATTGTGGATCAGGAGTGACAGCTACGCCGAATTATATTGCTTTAAAAATGGCAGGCTATAAAAATGTAAAGCTCTATGCAGGAAGTTATAGTGATTGGGTATCCTATGAGGAGAATCCAGTGGATAAAGGGGATCCTTCCACGAATGAAGAATGAGTCATTCGACATAAGTGCTTACTATAAAACAGGTAGGGCAGGTGACTAATTTCCTGTCCTTTTTAATTTCTTAAAGCTTAAATATAAAATTGGGATAATATGTTAGTATAAGGGTGAAGGAAAATGGATGTCACTAAGTGAGTCCGTTCAAGTGTAAGTAATATAAAGGGAGGAATAAAACTTGGGTATTTTACAGGTGGTTTTTGTTTGTGGAATGATTTATGGACTTATTTCTATCTTTACCACATTAAGAAGGAGATCAACTAATAAAAATCAACTAATGCTAGCAATTTGTTTAACTGTTGTCTGCACAGTATCATTTCTTATAAAACTAAATGAGCAAATAGACTTTTAACCTAGAAAAGTCGATCCATAGATTATCGTTATGCATGTGCTTCGGCCATTACAATTGGTTGCTTAGTGATTTATAGTATAAAATTTAATTGTTGAAGTTATACAAAGATACTTAAGAAATTACGGAGATCTAAAAAAACGTAGACTGGAACGCTATCTGACAAGGGTTAGATGAATCATGGAGGACGGATGAAAATGGATGAACAAAAGCTCCTAAACAAAGGTGAAATTCTAGAATTCTATAATAAAAGTATCGGTTTATTAGAAAGAAATTATTTGTTTCCTGAGGTAGCTAAGCAGATTTGTGATAGGTTAAGGGTGCAAAGCGAAAGATTAGAATTCCAAAATGGTATTAGTATGTCAGAATTTAAAAAAGTGGTGGAACAAGAGCTACAAAGCGTGAACAATGATAAGCACCTACATATTTTTTATGAAGAAGAAAACCTAGACGACAACTCGGATGAGATGATAAATCAGTACAAAATAATAGCTGAAAAAAATAATTTCGGTTTTCACCGCGTAGAACGTCTGCCAGGTAATATTGGGTACCTTGATTTAAGGGTGTTTTATGAGAATGACATTGCCTCTGAAACAGCAGCGAGCGCAATGAATACATTAGCGCACACAGATGCCCTCATTATTGACCTAAGGAGAAACATTGGTGGGAGTCCTTATATGGTAGCATTCCTTGCAAGTTATTTTGTGAGTGAGCCAACACATATTGAAACATTTTACCGAAGAGAGGAAGATAGGGAATCACAGATTTGGGCGCTTCCCCACGTTCCGGGTAAACTGTATGGCGATAAACCTGTTTATATTCTTACCAGTAAAAAACCTTTTCTGCAGGTGAGTTATTTAGTTACGCTCTCAAATATTTGAAAAGAGCAGAGGTCGTTGGTGAAAGGACGGGTGGTGGTGCTAATTTAGGGAATTATCACCAAGTGACAAAGCATATTAAATTATTTATTCCTAGTGGAAGGCCCGTAAGTCCATTCACCAATGACAATTGGGATGGTACTGGAGTGGAGCCAGATATAGAAGTAAAGGCTGAACAGGCCTATCAAATGGTTTACGAAAAGGCATTGAAAACTATAGCCGAAAAGTATGAAGGGAAAGTAAGCTATGAGTTTTTGATAGAGGAGATTAAACAAGAGTTGAAGCGTTTTGGCTAAACCATCTAACTTGTACTACTTCTTGCTCAGTTATAAATAAAAAGATTATCCACGAAGAATTTTACAAAAATCCATGCGATTCAGATTTTAGAAAGAGTTTTTTATATGATAACGGCACTTTGTTTTGGTCAAAGTGCCCAATTCTCTCTAAAATTAGAATATATTCGAAAATAAGTTTTGAGGACCATATCTTATTTGTACTTTAAAACTGAACTACTTTTTTATATGTAGTTCTACTTATTAGAGTAGTAGCGGCTAAATCAATAAAAGACTAGTTCAACATTGAATAACTAATTAAATTTCCCTCGAAAGCTTTAATTTTTTGAGTTAAAGTTTCTAACTCCTTTTTAATTAATCCATCATTAGTTGATGGATCTTCGAGTGCTGTTTTTACAAATTCCAAAAGAAGAGGTTTTTCAAAGGTTTTGTCACTTTTAATAAGTGTTAAATAGCTATTACCGATATCACCGCTCGCTTGTTGCTCATTAAACTTGGTTAAAGAATTAACCCATTTTTCATATGATTTTACATCCTCTTGGTCTGGATTTTTTCTTGCTAAATCTAGTGCTTTCTTAGAATTTGTTAAAGCTGTAGAAGAATCATACAGAACATCTAATGTAGAAAGATACATATATGATGCAGCATTTGGATCGTATTCTACAACTTTTTTTCTTGCAGAATAGGCTTTTTCATACTCTCCCATATAAACATACGAATTAGCTAGTCGATGCCAAGCGAGCGGATTCTCAGGTTCTATATCAATCACTCTATTATACTGCTCAATGGATTGTTCGAACTTTCCTTCTCTAAAATATCTAACTCCTAATTCTAAGATTGCTGAAGTATCGTCTTCATTATCTTCTAGATATTTTTCTATTTTTTTTATATCTCTTTCAGAATTATCACTTTCTGCTTGACTTGTAGAATTATCAAGTAGGTTTATCGTAACTATCCCCCCAATGATGAATAAAAAAATTAGGATCGTAGCAGTAATACTTTTTTTACCCATTTATTAAACTCCTTCCTTTAACTCCAAATTACGCATATAGCTGATACTAATAATAAGAAATACAAAAAGAAATAGTAAACAAACTAAAACTGTTTTAATGATTTCTAAATAAGGAAGATGTAAGAACGACATTGCTGTATAGAATACCGCTCCCTTACCAATGAATATATAATCTGTTAACCACCCCGGAACCGGAATTAATAAATAGAATATGAGTAACCCTATTGAACATAACATGGTAATTGCTTGATTCCGTATTAGCAATGCCAGGAGGAATGATAGGCCTCCGTATGATATAAGATAAATAATTGTACACAGTGTAATTAATATCGTACGACCAAATATATTGAGTATACCAATTTGGTCATAAGACAAATAAGTTAATGATTGGATTGGCAGGATTAATGCAAGAGTAAACGCAATTAACACAACGGTAAAAAAGATTAAAGAAAAGGTAATTGCCCCTGCTATAAATTTCCCTAGGATCAGATCTTTTCTGCTAAATTTTGCCCCAATTAAAAGTTTCATCGTTCTATCCTGAAATTCCTTTGTAATAATAGAACTAAAGAAGGCAATCGATACGGTGGGAAAGAATATATCAGAATTAAAGGCGAAGACGTTATATATGAGAGTGAAAAGATCCACCTCACTTTTATCTTTATTAAAGAACATGATTAACATGGCAATAATAATAAAAATGATAAGAGCGGATAGAATAGAAATATATTGTCTGGACTTTAAAATCTTATATAACTCAATCTTTGTAAATTCTATCATTTCTCACGTCCCCTTATGTCAAAAAAATCGTTCCAAGGATAAAGACAGTTTTTCAATATCACTTATATGTATATTATTTTTAATCAATAAATTTAAAGTTGTATTTAAAGATTCAGTACTTATATCAAAAAACAAGAAATTACCAGTTCTTTTGATAGAGAAGTAATTCTTTAGAAATAAATTTGTTTCTGTTGTATAAGGAACAAGTATTCTATAACTTTTAGTTGAGGGAGAATTTATTTCTTCAGTATTCACTAGCTTTCCATTTTCTATCATAAGGTATTGATCGCATATACTTTGTATTTCTTGTAACAAGTGACTAGAAACTATAACTAACTTCCCCTGCTTTTTGAGTGTTAATATGAATTGCTTTACAAGGTTTATCCCCTTGACATCAATGGAATTAGTCGGTTCATCTAAAACTACAATCTCGGGATTATGAATGACTGCACTTGCAATTCCAACTCTTTGTTTCATTCCCATAGATAATTTCTTTACCTTTTTATTTAGAAAAGGGGTAATATTTAATGCGTCAGTAATTGAGTTAATTGTATGTTGATTAATTGGATTACCTTGTAATTGTAAGCATAGGGCTAAATGTTCTTTGGTAGTTAAATAGGGATATAAGGAAGGATCTTCAATTAAATAGCCTATTTTTTTTGATGTGTCCTTAAAATTTTTGTGTAATGGAACATTATTAACCAACACTTCTCCACTTGTTGGCCTTAGTAAATTACAAATCACTTTTAACAAAGTACTTTTTCCTGCACCGTTAGGACCAATTAGACCTATTACCTGCCCAGATGAAGCTTCAAATGTAATGTCGGTTAATACTCTATTCTCATTTATATTTTTCGTAACGTTTTTAAATTGTAAAAGCTTCACATTTATCTGTTCCTTTCATATAAGGATAGAAAGGGATAATTGCACTACCCCTTTCTATTGTGGGATTGTAGAGTTTAAACTTAACTAACAATTTCCATATACTGGTTCCAACTCCTCCGGGATTATATGGACCGTCATCCAAAAAATCTTGGAGCTTTCTTACAAAAGTTCCATGCATACAGTCTCTGTTGATGATGAAGTTGCAGCAAAGACTGGCAATAAGGTGTTTTTCTATGTAGTAAAATACTATCCATATATCTTTACTCCTTATAATTAATCGTATCATATATTAATTAGAAAATAGAAAAAAATCCCAAAATTATAACAATGATACTGGCATATTATTAAATGATGAAATTCGGCATAATTTAAGTGAATTATATGAAATCAAAAGGGGGATAGATAAATAGTAAGTATCTTCTTCATCATTTACCTCCCAATTTATTGATACCTAACAGCAATCTTACTCTTACTATAAAAAGAACTTAAGCCTTCCTTAACGCATAACCTCCGTAATAAAAACAATTTTAAAAAAATAACCCACAAAATCTAAAAAATGACTCGTTGTAGGAGAGAAATGGATATTTTAGACTTATTATGTAAGCGCTTTAATTCGGATTTAAACAAGTAATAATCAGAGAAAGTACGGAGGGAGGAACTTGGCGATATCCGGGGTTAGAGCGACAAACACAATAACGGGAGGAATGAGGATGACAAAAAACGTACTAAAGCTCCTACCAGTCCTAGCGGTAGCTTTTGCATCATTTTTTGCATATCAGGCTGTATCCAAAGCGGCAGATATAAGTGAGGCGAATCAATCGATGTTTGGGCAAAATGTCTATATTTTTGAGGACTCGATGGCAGATAGTGACATACAGAAAATCATTGATCAAAAATATGCTGAGATGGAAAATGGCGATGCAGGAGCGGAATTTACGGACAAACGAGTCACTTTCTTATTCAAGCCAGGTGAATACGATGTAGATATTAAAGTAGGCTTTTATACGACAGTTGCTGGGTTAGGTAAAAATCCAGATGATGTTAAAATAACGGGTAGCTTTAATGTCGATGCCAAATGGGCAGATGGCAATGGAACGCGTAACTTCTGGCGTTCTGTAGAGAACTTCTCTGTTGTTTCCGATACCGAATCAAAATGGGCGGTATCTCAGGCTGCGCCAATGAGGCGGATGCACTTTAATGGCGATTTACTCCTATGGGATCTTACCTCTTCTTATCAAGCGGGCTGGGTAAGTGGTGGATACCTTGCTGATTCTAAGATTGATGGACAGGTTTCCAATGCTTCTCAGCAACAATTCTTCTCTAGAAATAATAGCTATGATAGCTGGTCTAATAGTGTCTGGAACAACGTGCTTGTTGGGGATGCAAACCCTCCAAGTAATGTAGCCCCGTATCCAGAAGAGACTTGGACAATTATCGAAAAAACACCGAAAGTCAATGACAAGCCATACTTGTATGTGGATCAAAATGGGGAATACAGACTGTTTATTCCGGATCTTCGAGAGAATACGAAAGGCGTATCCTGGGAAAATGGCGACACTCCTGGACATTCTCTTTCTATGAATGATTTTTATATCGCAGATCCATCAGATAGTGTTACAACGATTAATGCGGCTTTAGACCAAGGGAAGCACCTTATCTTTACCCCTGGAGTTTATCATGTGGATGAACCAATCGAGGTTAATAATCCGGACACCATCGTATATGGCTTTGGCTATCCTACGTTAGTTGCAGAAAATAATGTGACGGCTATGAAGGTTGCTGATGTAGATGGCGTTGAGATTACCGGTCTATTATTTGATGCAGGCTCTGACTCTGAAAAACTACTAGAAGTTGGACCGGAAAATAGTAGTGCCAATCATGCAACGAACCCAACGACCTTACATGATGTGTTCTTCCGTGTAGGCGGCTCACATGCGGGGAAAGCGGAGATTAGCGTCGAAATCAATTCCGATGATGTCATCGTTGACCATTTCTGGGTATGGCGCGCAGATCACGGCGAGGGTGTAGGCTGGAATGTAAACACAGGCGCAAATGGTCTTGTTGTGAATGGGGATGATGTGACAGCATATGGACTTTTCGTAGAACACTACCAAGAATATCAAACATTATGGAATGGAGAGAATGGTAGAGTTTTCTTCTATCAAAATGAAATTCCGTATGATGTTCCAAATCAAGAAGTGTGGATGGCGCCAACGGGACAGAAAGGGTATGCTGCCTATAAAGTAGCCGACCATGTAACCTCCCATGAATTATGGGGGGCAGGTAGTTATTCTTATTTCCGTGATGCGGATGTAGACCTATACAGTTCGTTCGAAGCTCCGAACCATCAAGGAATTAATATGAATCATATGACGACGGTATGGTTGAACGGTACACCTGGTAGTGAAATTACCCACGTTATTAATGATTTAGGAGACAGCGTCTATGATAACGGGGACCATATGGTGGCAAACATTACAAAGTTTGAAGGCACTAATAATCCATCAGATCCAGAGGAAACAGGTGTATTAGATAGAACAGGCTGGACCGCAACAACTTCTGTGGAAGATGGGGAACCAATTGCCCATTTGTTAGATGGCAATGAAGCGACCCGCTGGTCTACTGGAACAGCGATGAGACCAGGTCAATCGATTACCATCGATATGAAAGCATCGAAAACCTTTGATCAGATTGTAATGGATTCAACAGGTAGCAATAATGATTACGCTCGAGGCTATGACGTGTACGTATCGAATGACGGCACCAATTGGGGAAATCCAGTAGCGAGTGGTACAGGCGAGACGGCTAAGCTTCATGTAACATTCCCGGAGCAACAGGCTCGTTATATTAAAGTCGTGCAAACAGGGTCTGCGTCAAATTGGTGGTCAATTACGGAATTCCATGTAATTGGTGAAGAATAATGTAAATGAAATAATCTTGATAAATAAAACAGCATCCAATTTATGTGGATGCTGTTTTATTTAAATAGTAGAGAGAAATTAAACTAGAATGATTGGAAACAGATAGGATATCCTTTCTAGTCAAAGGTTTACCCCGCACCGAAAGTCCAAGTATTGTAGGTTACGTAAAAAAACGATTAGAAAGTAAGTTCTAAATCAAATAAATAAAATATAGTAAAAAAGGGTTGCAATTTTTATAGGCATTTTGTATGATGTTTGTAGAAAGCGCATTCATAAATGAAATAAACGGGTTGTTACTGTTAAATCAGGCAAAACCGATTCCTTACATGGGAAAAGGTTTTGCCTTTTTGTGTGTAGTTCTTGGGGGTGAATAAAGTGAAGATCGTTAAAATACTAAATAACAACGTCATAATATCCAAAAAGGATCAAGAAGAAGTTATCGTTGTGGGACGCGGGATTGCTTTTAATAAGCGAATCGGGGAAAACATCGATAAAGAACTGATAGAGAAAATCTTCACTTTAGAAGACCAGGATATTACTAAAAAGTTCAAGACCTTAATTGCAGATATTCCTGTGGAGTATATGGAGTTATCCGAACAGATAATAGAATATGCCAAGCAAAAACTTGGTAAGAAGTTAAATGACAGTATCTACATTTCGCTTACTGACCATATCCATTTTGCGATTGAACGGTATAATCTCAATCTACCCATCAGGAATGGACTTCTCTGGGAGACCAAGAATTTATACAGAGAAGAATTTGAGATTGGTATTGAGGCACTCAATATGATTTGTGAAAGTTTTAATATTATATTGCCGGAAGATGAGGCTGGTTTTATAGCACTTCATATAGTGAACGCTCAGTATGATGAAGATATGAGTAGCACTGTAGATATGACTAAGGTGATTCAAGATGTGTTAACGGTGGTGAAATATCACTATAAGATTGACTTTGATGAAAAATCATTAAATTATCACCGCTTTATCACCCACTTGAAATTTTTTGCTCACCGTTTAGTTAAAGGAGAGCATTATAAAAATGATCCAGAAAACGAGCTTCTACAGGTCATTATTAATAAGTATCCGGATGCATACGAATGTGCATTAAAGATTAAGAAGTTTGTGGAGAAGCAATACCGTTATGAATTAACAGATGAAGAAACGCTTTATATAACGATTCACGTGGAACGAGTTGTGAAAAGCTAAATATTTATTAGGGTTGTTACTTTTCAGGCAAAACCTAAATTACTAATATGACAAATTGCTTGTTATTTAGTAGTTTAGGTTTTTTTATACTAATGGAGGTGTATAGAATGGGTTACCAAAATCTCGCCAAAGAAATTATAGAACTAGTTGGCGGCAAGGAAAATGTTAAAAGTGTTACTCACTGTATTACTAGATTGCGTTTTATCCTAAAGGATGAATCAAAAGCAGATACGAATGCACTGAATAATCATGAAGGGGTAGTTACAGTTAGAAAAGCTGCTGGTCAATACCAAGTAGTTATTGGAAACCATGTACCAGATGTCTATCAAGCTGTAATACAAGAGGGTGGTTTTGCTGCTTCAAAACCAGCACAAGAAGATAACGAAGAGAAAAAAGGTATATTTGCAAAATTTGTTGATATTGTATCCAATATATTTATACCAGTTCTACCGCTTTTAATGGCAACAGGTATTATTAAGGGGTTTAACGCATTATTCCTATCATTGGGATGGATCAAAGATACAGAAGGTGCTTATTTACTACTAAACGCTATAGGAGATGGGTTCTTTAAGTTCCTGCCAATCTTCTTAGGGTATACAGCGATGAAAAAATTCGGAGGAACACCGTTCTTAGGTATGGCGATTGCAGCAGCACTTGTCCACCCAAGTCTTGCTGGTATCCGATCCGGTGAAGCAATTATGACGTTATTTGGAGGGACTGTACTAGAGTCTCCTGTCCAGATTACATTCTTTGGAGTTCCAGTAATCTTAATGGATTACCTGTCTAGTGTTGTTCCAATTATTCTCGCAACCTACTTTGCAGCTAAGTTAGAAAAGAAATTCGCCCAAATTATTCCTGGAGTAGTTAAGTCGTTTGTCGTTCCGTTACTAACGTTAATTGTGATCGTTCCGTTAACATTCCTTCTTATTGGTCCAATTGCAACATGGGCGGCGCAATCTATTGGTCAAGGAGTACAATCCCTTTATGAAGCTGCTCCGTTAGTAGCAGGTTTAGTAATTGGGGGCTTTTGGCAGGTGCTCGTAATCTTTGGTGTCCACTGGGGACTTATCCCGATTTATTATAATAATCTAGCAGTTATGGGATCAGATATGCTCGTTGCGATGACCTTTGCAGCTTCATTTGCACAAATTGGTGCCGTACTAGGTGTACTTGTATTAACAAAGAACAAAAAATTAAAATCCCTAAGTGTTCCTGCTTTTATCTCTGGTTTCTTCGGAGTAACAGAACCAGCCATTTACGGAATAACTTTACCACTAAAAAGACCATTTATCATAAGCTGTATTTCTTCTGCAGTTGGTGGGGCTATTATTGCGCTTACAGGAGCAGCCCTATACAGTGCTGGACCATTAGGTGTCTTTAAAATACCAACATTTATAAATCCAGAACACGGGATTGACGCTGGTTTCTGGGGAATGATTGTATCTATAGTGGTTGCGTTTGTACTAGCTTTTGTTCTTACTTTATTTTTCGGCAATGTTAACAAAAAGGGAGATAATGAGGCTGTTGTGGAAGATCCCAAAAAGCCAGAAACATTAGATGTTACTAGTGAAGATATGGTAAGCCCTATAAATGGACAACTAGTTGATTTATCTAATGTACCTGATAATGTCTTTGCAACCGAATCAATGGGGAAGGGGATTGGAATTATCCCAACAGAGGGCAGAGTTGTTTCACCAGTAAACGGGACGGTCACTACTCTTTTTAAGACGAAGCATGCGATCGGTATTACATCTGATCATGGAGCAGAAGTACTAATCCACATAGGTGTCGATACAGTCCAGTTAGAAGGAGAGCACTTTATAGCACATATAAAGCAAGGGGACCGTGTTAATAAAGGTGATTTGTTAATCGAGTTTGATATAGAAAAAATAAAAGAGTCAGGTTATTCGCTAACAACACCAGTTATTATTACAAATAGTGGTAGCTTTCAAGATATCGTTACGACAAAAGAGAATGAAATACGAGAACTAGACCTACTCATACAGACTGTAAAGTAATCAAAATAAGGAAATATGGTATCAACTCTTGCAAGAGATACCATATTTCTTTCCTTATTATTCATAGGTAACAGACAGCATGTTAGTTTTAAAGGAGGAAACTCAATGGTGAAGGACTCTAATTCATTTCCAGAAACGTTTTTATGGGGTGGTGCCTTAGCCGCCAATCAGGTCGAAGGCGGGTATTTAGAAGGTGGTAAAGGGTTAACCACTGTTGATTTAATGCCCACTGGAGAGGAAAGGCAGACTATTTCAAAAGGGTACATAAGTAATTTTACACCTAAACAAGATGTTTATTACCCCTCGCATGAAGCGGTAGACTTTTATCATCGTTTTGAAGAAGACATTGCCCTGTTTGCAGAAATGGGGTTTAAAAGCTTACGGTTATCCATTGCTTGGTCTAGAATATTTCCTACCGGAGAAGAGGATCAACCTAACGAGGTGGGTTTGCAGTTTTATGATCAAGTATTCGATGAGCTGCTGAAGTATAACATTGAGCCTGTTGTTACTTTATGCCATTTTGATGTACCTGTTTTCCTTGTAGAGAAGTATGGAAGTTGGAAAAGCAGAGAAATGGTTAATCTATTTGAGAAATATGCAAAAACAGTGTTCGAGCGTTATAAGAATAAGGTAAAGTATTGGATGACATTTAATGAAATAAATATGCTGCTTCATCGCCCGTACATGGGGGCAGGTATAACTTTGGTAGGAGAAAATCAGATTAATCAGGTCCTTTATCAAGCAGCTCACCATCAATTAGTAGCAAGTGCTCTTGCTGTAAAAGCCGGACACGAGATAAATCCGGATTTTAAAATAGGCTGTATGTTAGCAGCTGGTGCAACTTATCCTTATACCTCTAACCCAGATGACTACTGGAAAGCAATGGAGAAAGACAGAGAATCATTTTTCTTTATTGACGTCCAATCTCGAGGAGAATACCCCGGTTATGCTAGAAGGTTTTTCCGGGACGAGGGTTTAGACATTTTGATGGAACCTGGGGATGTAGATATATTAAAAGAAGGAACTGTGGATTATATAGGGTTTAGCTATTATTCTAGTCGTTGCACAAGTACAGACCCAGAAGTCTTAAAAGGAGCCATTTCAGGCAATATATTCGGATCTATTAAGAACCCATATACAAAAGCCTCTCAGTGGGGCTGGACGATTGACCCTAAAGGGCTAAGAATTACAGCTAATCAGCTTTGGGATAGGTATCAGAAACCATTATTTGTTGTCGAAAATGGACTTGGTGCAGTAGATGTTCCAGAGGAAGATGGAACAATAAACGATGATTATCGGATTGAGTATTTGAGAGAGCATTTTATAGAAATGAAAGAGGCAATTCAGGATGGTGTAGACATCATCGGCTATACTAGCTGGGGTCCTATCGATATTGTTAGTGCGTCTACAGGAGAAATGAAAAAAAGATACGGATATATTTATGTAGATAGAGATAATGCTGGGAATGGGACTATGGAAAGAAGACGAAAGAAATCGTTCTATTGGTATAAAGATGTTATTCGTTCAAATGGTGAAAAGCTATAATGTTACAACAGGATAGAGAAATACAATGTTTTTTAGATAGAAAGCGACCAGTGCTGTTTCTGGTCGCTCCTTTATTTCATTAGCTAACCACTTTCTACTTTCTAACGACAGGAATCCACATTTCCCCAACAAGTAAATCGTCCCGCTTCCCGATTACAACAGTTGCATTAGGACCACCGACATAGGCTACCTCGCTTACTTCTGGTAATACTTGACCAAAAGCAAGGCCAGTCAGCTTATCATTTAACTCGCTAGTCGTTTTTCCTTCCCCTTTTACGACAAGATATTCTCCTTTAGGAAACTGGATAAGTCTCGACGCTTCTGGAAGTGATTCCTCTGTCATGACACCTGCATAGAACATTATCCTGTTATTCACGGCTTCATTTACGGCAAATACATAGTCATTCATAGCAATGTTTTTTAACGTATCTAATGTTCCATCCTCACTAACGGTCTCCCAAAAATCTGCCTTTTCCTTATTTAAGCTAGCAAAATCTCTGTAATCACTCTTTAGCTCTGTTCCAAAACCTAGAACCGTAAAGCTGTCCTTCTCTTCTAATGTGTAATTTGTCATCCGTAAACCCTTCCTTCTCTTTTATTTTCAAACGTTGTCTTGTTTATCTGATAGCTTTATACTAATCATAAATCATGTCAAAAAATGATACTGTTTAGGAGTTATTATGAAGAAAGTGGAACGAATTAATACAATGATGCGGTATATCAACAATCGCGCCCATTTTACAATTTCAGAAATCATGCAGGAATTCAATATCTCCCGTTCTACCGCGATACGAGATATTAGAGAAATCGAGGCGATGGGGATGCCGCTAGTGGCTGAGGTTGGCAGAGCTGGGGGTTATTTTGTGATGCACAACTCCGTTCTACCTGATGTGCACTTTACGGATAGTGAGGTCAAAGCACTGTTTATTGCGTTTATGGCGACAAGGAATCAACAGCTCCCCTATTTAAAGAGTCGCCAATCTCTAACAGAGAAGTTACTTGGCCTCATTTCCGAAACTCAGCAAGATGATCTTGTTCTTTTAAATGAGATATTTCTTTTTGAGGGAACGAACCCACATAATCCAGATCTACTAGATTTGTCAGACTTGCCACATCCCATATTAGAAAAACTCATTCAATTGCTTCTCCAGGATAGATATTTATTAATTACCATAAAGGAAGCGAAGACAGTACGGTCCTTCCCGATTTACCTCATGCATCTTTATCATGAGAAAAGCTTCTGGTTTATCGACGGTTTTCATATAGAGGAAGAAAAGAAGCAGATTATTCCTGTTGACCATCTCACAGATGTCCATCCTTACTCTGTTAAAGATAGTGTACGTAAGAAAAAGATTTTAGTAAAAAAAAGCATTCAAGAAAAAACGACCAACCTTGTTCTTGAACTTGGTCCAAAAGCTATTAATCAATATAAAAAATACCATCCAGTAAAGCTTTCCTTATCTTATACAAATCCCTACCAGACAACAGCGCTTATAGAGACATTTATCGATGTGCATGATTCAGAAGGACGAATCGAAATGATAAATTGGCTCCTTTTCTTAGGTGAGGATATGAGGATTCGTGAAGCGCCTTCTGAAGTGATAGAGGGGATACGAAAGAGGTTGAGTCTATTTTAATGAGGGTAAAAGGAGAATGTACATAGTATGAGCATTCTCCTTATAAATTTAAACTTGCACTTCACTCATCAATGCGTGGGTATTCCCTTCCGTATCCTTGAAAAACACCATCCATGTCTCCGTATGTTCCATTTTTGCTACCACATGAGGTTCATCAATAAAGTGGACGTCTTTATTGACTAAATACTTGTAAGTTGTGTTCAAATCCTCTACTTGAAAATAAATAACAGAACTTGAATGAGCAAATTCCTCTTTTTCTGGAAGACTTAACAGGACCCGCAATCCACCACAATCAAAAAATGCCATACTATCCGTGTTAAATAAAAGGGGGAGTCTTAGCTTATCTTTATAAAAGTCCAGTGCGCGGTCTAAATCTTTAACAGGTACACCAATTTGTCCAACGGTTTTTATCATACATTCAGTCTCCTTCTACATTCTCTAACGTATTAAATTCTTCATAAACCAAGAAAATCCTTGTTTTGTGGATTATGGATAACTGTAAAATTGTGATAAGATGGAAGAGAAGAAACGTTTTTGTACAACAAAAGCATGAAGGGGGCATTTCAAATGGACCAAAATCAATGCGTGCTTATGGACCAAAAAAAGCAGATTAATTTAAAGGTGGAAAAAGCTACTTTTTATTTACAAGGCCAAATCATAGAAGCATTTAATGAAAAAAATGAGGTTTATTATCTGTTTTTCTATAAACATCAATTCCTTACTGCAGCAAAGGCTAAAAAACTTCGCCGCCAATCCTACATTGAGCATGCTTTTAAGGAAGGTATCATTTTTAACAGTCCTCACCCACTTGTCGATATTCTACTTTCATCCAATCAGCCATTACAAAAAGTCAGTTTCCAACCATTATTAGAAAAACTTGATAAGCATTATTCTCCACAGGAAAAAGCGAGCATCCTCACCTTCTTCGAATCCTTTATATCCAAAAAGCGTTTATTTACCGAAATTACTTCCGTTTATTATGAATATCGTCGAAATGGTCAATACTTTTCTGCCTATCGGATCATCCGAATATTAATGGATTTTGCTCCAAACAGTAGTACGCTAAAATCACTGGCAAGCGATATGAATTTCAAAAAATATGCTGCACTTTATAACCAAGAGTCCGAAGAAATTTTGGAGAAAGACATTATTTTTGCAGAAAAAGTCTTCTATTCCCAGAAAGAAAACGATACATATTTCCATCAGCTTGAACATTTACTAGAACAAGATTCTAGATGGATGGATTTAATGGCCTTATATATCTACAGATTAACTTCTACTCCTTCCAATACTGATTATGCCTACCTTTTAAGACTGCTCAATCAGTATGTAAACGAAAACGAAGCGGCTGATATTCTGGAAGCATTATGCCCTTCACTAGATAATTTCCTTCCTTTACAACAAGATTTATTGAATAAATATATGGAAACACGTAACGTGCAGAAGATTTTCGATATGATACAACAATATAATTTTACTTTAAATGATTCTTCCACCGTTCGTAGGATTGGAACTATGCTAGAGGAACTAGATATAGAAACTTCCCATGTAAGTCCCGACATACTCCCTACCCTTTTAAAACCATATGTAGAACTTTTCCCTGTCCCAGGTGAAAAGCTCCTCTATACATGGGTAATCTCACTTATGAAGACACATGAACTTTCTTATATCCAAAAATGGTTAAAACCATTAAAAGAGAATCCTAAACATCTGCAAATATTCGGGAAAATGAATACGATGGAACGGATTTATAATGATCCCGATGAAATGCAAACACTGGGAGAGCTATACTATGAATTTAAACAACTAGACAAAGCAATTGAATGCTTCAGTTGGGAAATGGAGCTGGACCCGACGAGTCCTAAACCACCGCATTGGTTAGCTAAAACGTATAGAGATAAAGGGATGAACTACGAATCAGACGCTTATCAGCAGTTAAGTATGGACCTTCAAAAGGGCTTAAGTGGATAAAGATCAAAAAAGAATTATCACATTATCAACACCTATTATATGGCGAATATGGACAAGTAAATAGTATTCTCATTCTACTATTTGGAGTAATTTCTCCTGATAAACAAGTTCCTTTAAGAAAACAAAACAGCACCCTCTAAGCTTGATCGAGAGTACTGTTTTATTTGAATGTCTATATGACGATGTGGTGCAGAATTTGTTTCCTTCAATAGTCTCCGTTAACTACAAAAACGAGCCCAATTTACCTCTAGCCCTTTGGAGGATAGTGACAAATCATTTTTTAAATGCATTCTGTAACACCCGAAACCACCAAAACCCAATATACAGTAGGACACATAGTAAAAACCATGCTACGAAAATTCCTTCTCTAAGCCCATAGAAAAAATGCTCAAACTCATTATGTGTAGGTTTACGTTCCATGCTATACATCATAAAAACGAAAACAAGAACAATTGAAAGTATCACCGCAAACGTAGATAGCAACCGATTTATATTCCCCTTAACAATGAAAATAATCCCGTAAATTACTGTTAGAGCAAGTAGTCCATAATAGATTACCCAAACGTAACTAGGTAATGTCATATATTACTTATCCCCCTTCGTTTAATAAAATAGTAAACTTAGGATACAAATACTAGTACTTTCTCTCATAAATACTGAAAATTCAAACAGATGTGTATAAAGCTATTATACAAATATATCCAGTTAATATCCATCATATTTTCAGTCTTAACTCTATTTCACTATACATATTACAATTTTTACCGTATGTAATACAGAAAATTATATGTTGGGGCTAATCTAACAGATGAGAGCAAGAAAAAAGGCTGGTTCATGACAGCAATTGCCGTCGCACTGGTCAGACAAAACATAGGGGATATAGGGTGAACTACGAATCAAATGTTTATCAGTTAGGTCTGGACCCTTAAGAAGCTTAACCGGGCTAGTCGGTCTAAGGATAACATTAGATTATAGACGATCCCCTTTTTCTTCACAAAAATCACAACGATTAGGTAAAATAGATATAACAAATTTATAAGATGATAAGGAGATGGATTATGTCCCAGACCTTGCAACAAGAATCCCAAAAAATAGCTGAATTCTGTGAAACGGTTTTAAACCTTAAACAAGTAAAGCTCCCTGATGAATATTACTACTCTAGCCTCCCGCTATGTGTGATAGACTCTGTTTTTTCAATAGGAGTTCGTTATGAAGGCGTTAGAAATACGGTGACCAGATTTTGCCGTTTTTTTAGTCTTAATAAGGAGCGCTCGGGTACAGAAATACCGGAGGAAGGGGAACAATATTCAATCGAACAGTATCTACATTCTTTCGAGAAAATGGGATTAGATACATTTGTTGCGGAAATATTCAAAAATAAACAAAGAACTTCTCCGACAAATGGAATATTAAAGGCGGAAGCGGTTTATAGGTTTTGTAAAGTTTTACATAGGTATGGCGTTAATTATCTTCAAGACGTTACCAAAGTATATGGAAACGAAGAATTTGAGCGTGAAATTAAAGCGATACCAGGACAAAAAAGTGGGATTTCCCTTGTCTACTTTTATATGTTGGCCGGAGATGACCAATGGATAAAACCAGACAGAATGATTGTGCGATTCTTGGAAAAGGCGCTCCAAAGAAAAGTTAGGCTTGAAGAAGGACAAAGCTTGTTGAATGAAACAACCAATATTCTCGTACATAAATATTCGAATATAACCCCACGCTTACTCGATTATCAGATTTGGGATTTTGAAAGAAGCAGTTATTAACGGTATGGGTTTTAAAAATTGTCTAGACACATCCATATTATGGATGTGTCATTTTTGTAAAGCACCCTTTACAGTAAAGGGTGCTTTACATTATAATGAGTCTATAGAGGGGAATGATGGTTTGTATGGAAAATCGAATAAAGGAATTAAGACAGGAAAAAGGAATCTCTCAAGAACAAATGGCGGAAATGCTGGGTGTGTCTCGTCAGACGATTATTTCAATCGAAAAGGGTCGCTACAATCCGTCCTTACCTCTCGCAATTCGAATTGCACGCTGTTTTGATACAAATGTAGAAGAGGTTTTTCAATTAGAAGAATAATGGAAGAGCATAACAAAAGGTCTTTCAGTACACAGGAGGATGTATGATGAAGTTAAGTAATAAAGCAGGAAGAAGATTGTTTTTGATAAGTGGAATTGTATTCTTAGCCTATACACTTCTTATCGGGTATGCAAGCATATCATCAGGTACTTTTTTTGTAGGGCATGAGCTAGTTCATGTGAGTATGACAGTGATGAGTTTTTGTCTGGCCTATCTTTATCCTCAATTTAAAGAAAACGATGAACGTACAAAGAGAATCCGCGAAAGAGGAATGTTTTTTAGCTACTTCTTTATTTTAGGGTATATGGTTATTCTTATGTCTCTATTTCAATATAATGTGCTAGATTTAAATGGGTACCAGACCGTTAGTTTGTTGGCGATGTTAACCATCGTAACGGTGTTTTCTTCCTTTGTAATTTTATCTAAACGGTACTGAAAAGGGAGGAACCATTTACTGTATATACATGAGAAGCTGGAACTACTTTGGATTCCAGCTTCCTATATTAAGGGAACAATACGTCTGTACAATTTTACTTCCTATTCGATATGGATACTTTTTTCTTTTTTATAGGCCTAAAATAGAGTGTGACATATGTATCTTGAAGTAACATTCATCGAAACGAATGAGTTCGTGAATTAGAAGCTTTTTAACCAATTCAAAATAGCGTGTACAGTATCCATATATCTTTGCCCTATAAGGACACCTGTATGGGTTGTGTTCCAAAGTCCTAGATATTCAGCAGAAAGATGGTCTGCGGTTAATCTACCTTGGTGGTCATCAAGTTCGTTGTTGACTGCTTTAATAACCAAAGATGGACAAGTAATGGAATGACTGTCTATAGATACTCCATTGGATTCACTGGTAAAAGAAAAAGAGCGAACTGCATGTGCTGATTCCATCGTTAAATATTTTCTTTGGAATTCAATGTCCTCGGTGGTCTCATCTATGCTTGAAAATTCCTCTCGTGCTGGAGCGGGAACTATAATCTCATGTATTGCTTTACCTAACTCTTTGTATGGAGCTTTATCATGAACCTCTTTACTTAAAACGGAATCGATCAAAACCATCCCAGCAATTTCAGTGGTTTCAGCCAACTTTTGAGTCAATATTCCCCCCATACTAAAACCAATTAGGATTGGTGGAACAGCACACTCTTTCATAATTTCTCTTATATCCTCCATATAATCTTCCAAAGTTATTCTAGTCATATCCAGTAGTCTACTTTTGTAGTGGCTTCTCAAGTTCATGACATAACAATTCCATCCTTTTTCAACAAAGTGAGGAATGAATTTACTCCACATCCAACTTCCTGTATAGGCACCGTGGACAAAAAGTAATGGAGGTCTATTTTCAGTATTTCTCCCTTCAAATATCTCTAGAAATAAATGATTTTCTCCAATGTATTTTTCGATATGATCCGGTACCTGTTTCGTGTAATCTATCATATGGTTTCTCCTCCTTGAGAATATATTAGTTTGATATCAAACTTTTTATATAAAAATAAAAGGCAAAATTAAAAGTTGCCATTTATTTTGTTTAGGATAGTAAGTAAATCTTTTTGCTCTTTAGTTGGAATATTTGAATAGAACACACTTAACACTTTATTTGATATGGATTCAAATGTTGGTTTTAAATCCATTCCCTTCTCCGTTAAGGCAACATAAACAATTCTTGCATCATGTCTGTCTCTTTCCTTCATCACATACCCGAGACGAACCAATTTTTCAACAAGTGCTGTAACTGTAGATTTATCCTTTTGAATTCTACTTGAAATTTCAGCCATTGTAAGCCTAGGTGTGTAAAATAAAGCATAGAGGATATCGCCGTGTGAGGTACCGATACCATCTATTCCAGCCTTCTCCATCTCTGATAAAATAAATCGATTCACTTTGTCTCTAATTTTAGAAAGTAATGATATTGCATCTCTCGTTTCCATAGTTATATTATAGTTTGGTATCAAACTAATTACAATATAAAATAAACTATGTATTAGAAAAGATGATCCTCCTAGTTATCAGGGTTAGGTAAATAAAAGGAGAAGATTTTCAAATCCTTCTCCTTGCAACATCAGTGGCTGTGTTTTAAAGTCACTTACTCATGTTTAGTTAGGATATATTTAAAATCCTTCATCGTATAAGAAGGCAATATAGCCTGTCTTGGTATTTCTAACGTATGCTGTGTAGGTTCAGCATACCCAGCTTTAACGGTAAACGCCATTTTCATATCCAATTCCTTTAATATGTTTAGTGTCGTCGTACTATATTCTCCGTAGGGAGCTGCAAACGCTGTTGAGTTTCCAATTTGTTTGCTTGCTTTAGCAAGGTCTTTTTTCACTTTATCTGGACTATACGCTTTTAAGTATGCAGTTCCTTTATTATTTTTTTGATGTAAAGAATGGGTATGATTTCCGTAATCAAACACATCTGTTGATCGATTAATTTCTTCTATGCTTGCATATTGGTGATCGGATGGATCATATTCAACCGTTTTATCTGTAATTCGCCCTGTAATAATAAAGTGAACCGCGAAGAATCCATGCTGTTTCAATACAGGGTAGGCAAATTCAAAGACATTCTTATAGCCGTCATCGAATGTAATTAAAACACTTTTTTCTGGTACTTTCTTCTTTTCGCTCATAAATAATTCAAATTCTTTAAGGGATAAAATCGGATAATTATTTTCTTTTAAATAGTTCATTTGCTCAGAAAAGTCTTCTAGTGTCACAATACTATCTTTTAATTCGCCGTTTTCGGCATAATGCTGTTCGTTTAGTTGTTTTTTGGGAATGATTTGGTGATACATAAGAACGGTTACTTTATCCGCATACTCTTTTACACCTGTAAAATCACGATTGACTTCAATCGCCGGGGCATCGAACTCATGATATGACGTTTTAGCTGATACAGGTGAAGACCAATAGCTTAATACATGGTTGTAAAGCAAATAACAGAGAGGAATCAAAACGATTAGAAATAGAAACGTAAACAATAGGTTAGATAACGTATATTTTTTCACTTTATTCTCCTCCGAGAGTATTGCGAGCCTGCACATGATTTGTTATCATAACGGGTTTCCCGATTCTTTCAGAGCGACTCCATCCTTCTTTATTGAAAAAGTAAAGGATGGTTCCAAAGGTCACAAATATGACTTCTGTAACTCGATAGACCATGATTTCAATGGGGAGAAAGAAGAGAAAGGAAATGTAATCTTTTAAACGATAAGCATGCCCATATCTTTTGGAAACTAACAAGGTTGCAAAATTGAGTAGCATAGCTAACCCAACCGATATAGAGAATAATAAAACATAAAATTCCCAATGGTTAATCGTTAGAATGGCAATGATAGGAATGAACAGGATGGGATAGGCAGAAATGGTACCAAGTAAGAGTGAGTCTAGTAGAACAAAGGTGGATGTTTTAAAATTCATTTTTCGATAGAAAGATTTGCTATAGTTAATAATGCAATCAATAAATGCTTTCTGCCAACGGATTCGTTGTTTATATAGACTTTTGAGACTAGAAGGACATTCGGTATAACACATTGCTTCAGGAACAAAAACAATTTTCTTCCCTTTTAAATCGGTTCCGATTAATTCTTGAATTCTTAATGTTATATCCATATCCTCGCCTACTGTTTTCCGATAACCTTTCACTTGAAATAAGATATCTTTTCGAAAGGCACCGAAAGCACCAGCAATAACAGTAAGCGATCCAAGTTTTGATTGTGTTACTTTGTTCATGTAAAAACCTGTTAAATATCGGACCACTTGAAAACGTATTAAGCCTGGTATTTTAAAACAAGGAGTAAAGGAATCTACGGTATGATGAAAGCCTTGAACAATGTGAACTAATCCACCAGCGGCTAATATAGATTTATTGGAAAAAATTCGATTCATCTCTTTTATGGAGGTAGATTCGAGGATGCTGTCTGCATCTAAGGTGACGACGAATTCTTTATGAGCATAATCTATTCCGGCATTTAGAGAATCCGCTTTTCCACCATTTTTTTTATCTAATACCCAAACATACGGGTATTTTGTTGATTGATAAACATTATGTATTTCCTCATATTCTAATAATTCTTGTTTTTGCCTAGAGGCTTTCACAAGCCCAAGATGTTTATGAAAGGTTTCCATTGTATCGTCTGTAGACCCGTCATTAATGAAAAGAACTTCTAGATTGGTATAATTCAAATTCAAAATGCCCATTAAACAATTTTTAATGACAGGCGTTTCGTTATAGGCTGGGATTAATATACTGAAGCCTTTTTCCTTGACCGGATAAACCTTTATCTTTGTTCTACTCGTGTAAAGCGGGATAAAAATGTAAAGCGTATGGAACAACATAAAAAGACCAAAAAAAATCAACGTGACAATTAACAACATGCACTTTCCTCCTAGTTTCTAAAACGCCTTCAGCATGGCGAAAAGGATATTTTTCCTTTTTGTTGTATAAGCCAAAAGTCATCTGACTGAACATCTTACCCTTTTAAGGTACAATCGTAGCTGTTCCTCACTCTCCCTTTTTCTCATAAACTCGGACATAATCTATATCAAATTGAACAGGAAACACCGTCGTATGATCGGGGTCCCCTGGCCATATTCCGCCAACAGCTGTATTTAAGTACAAATACATCCGTTCATTTGGAACACTAACTTCCGATTTAAATCTTTCTACACCGTCGATAAACCATGTAATGGAGTCGGGGGTCCATTCGATACCAAATGTATGATAGTCTGTAGAAAAGTTTGAACCTTTAAAGGAGCCGGAATTACTTTGTAAGTTTCCATTTGAGTCTAACCAATGGTGAACCATCCATATTTCATCCGGCCGGTGACCAAGCATTTCCATAATATCGATTTCAGGAAGCCATGTTTCCTCTTTATCCGTCATCATCCAAAATGCTGGGAATATTCCTTGTCCCGCTGGTAGCTTTGCCCGCATTTCGGCCTTTCCATATAAGAAGTCAAATTTCCCCTGTGTATGAACAGCTCCCGATGTATAATCCCTTCCTTTAAATGATTCCTGTCTGCTGGTCAACGTTAATACACCATTTTCTACTTTGACATTATCCGGTGAATAATATTGCAATTCGTTATTCTTATTTGCAGCCCAATCTTCTATGTTCCACTTACTGGAACTTAAGCAAAGCGAGTCAAATTCATCGTGCCAAATTAGACCCCATCCCTCTTGGTTCAGATTGGGGGGGATAGATGAATTCGTTTTTTCCTTACAAACATCTCCCTTATTTTGAATACTTGTTTCTATGTAACGACTAGGAGAGGTGGCGATATGGCTTGCTTTCCGGTCAAAGTAATAGTGGAAAAACACGAGAGCTATCAAGCAAAGGGATAAAAGAATAAACATCAACGAATAGAATGTTTTCATAAATAATTTTCACGCTCTTTCTGAGTCATATATAATTATTTATAAAAACAGGTTGGAAAATATTCCAAAATAATTTTAAATTTTGGAATAAAAAAAGGACCTTCGATGAGGTCCCTTGGTGCAAATGGTATATATGTATTAGTAGCTCTGCATCGTCTGATTTAAATCATCTGCTAATTCTGCTACTTTTGCCCCTGTATTGCCGATTTCTTTTAGTGTATTTGTAAATGTAATGATTTCTTCGTTATTTCGTTCATTCTTTTCTTTACTTGTTTTACTGGATTCAAGAATTTCTTGTAGGTTATTCAATGTATGTTGAACATTTTGGTTTACCGATATACTTTTAGAATCTACATCATTAATTTGCTCCACCATATCCTCGATATGACTCGTGATGGATCGAATCATTTCTGTTATATGACTGGAGGATGTTTTTGTTTGTTCGGCAAGCTTTCTAACTTCCTCTGCTACAACAGAGAATCCTTTTCCGTGCTCCCCTGCTCTAGCTGCTTCAATCGCAGCATTTAAGGCTAAAAGGTTCGTTTGCTCTGCAATGTCGGTAATAACAGCAATGATGTCCCCAATTTCTTTAGAATTGGCTTCGAGGGATCCAAAATTCGTTTTGATAATATTCACACTATCTTTTAAGGATACAGTCTCTTCTGTTACTAGGTCTAACTGTTGTTTTCCCGTTTGAGAAGTTTCTGCTGTGATAATGGATGACTGTAAACTATCTGCCAGATCCGACTTAATTGCTTCTGACCCTTTAATTGCATTTTCTACGGAATGACCAACCTCTTCTGACATACTAGCTAATTCTTCTGTAATAGGACCGATGGATTCTTTGATATTTTGCTTAGCAGTCTGTTCTTTCGTTGCTGCTTCCTCTTGCTGTAATTCTTGAAGAATAGAAAGGCATAGTTGCAATTCAAGGTTAAATATCTTCGTAATGACTTTAGATGCTAATACTAATGTGTCAATGTCGTCGCTATACCTTTCCTTTAAAATATCAAGAATGGTGTTTATAAACGCTTGATTCGTACAAATATACCATTTAACCTCCACACCAACCATTAAATAATACTTAGAGATGTTGTATCTTCTTTCGATAAAGTTATCATCAATAATTCCATCGAAAAAGCCAATCACATATTGCTGACATCCCTCTAAATCCACACCTATCGACGTCATATCCACTACTTTACGAATCCCATCAATAGGATGGTAATAGATAGGATTGTAAATTTTCTCAATGTTTTCTGCAATTAATGGTTGAAGAGCTTTTGCAACTGCTAAGTCATCTAACGAAAGGTCAATGACCGATAGCTGATCCGATAAGGTTTGGTTCTTACTGATGTCTATCTTTACATATTGCTTTTGTTTGTCTGCTTCTTCTCTTAAAGAAGGAGATTTTTTTTCTTTTCCCTTTTTTGTGAACATTCTTGAGGACTCCCTACTTTTAAATATATCAACATATTTTTATCGGTATAAAAAGGAAAATGTTAAATAGACTGGAAAACTTCTTTGTTTTGCTCCAACCTGCGATAATAAAGTGCAAGAAGCAAAGAAGGAATTGTACAAATAACCATTCCAATGAAGGCGTACCTAGGTTCTACCTCATATAAGAACCCACCGAATATGGTAAATAGTGCCGTCCCCCAGCTAAGTGCAAGTGCCGAATAAACCCCTTGTACTTTTGCAATATGTGTAGGTGGAACATGTGCAACTACATATTTCATAAACGCATAATGGGCCATTGCAAAGGAAAGTGCATGCAACGTCTGTGCGATGCAGAATATGACGACGCTTGGAAACGCAAATACGAGTATCCACCGAATTGTGGAGCCGATGGCTGCAATGGTAAGTAAAGCTCCAACTGAGAAATTGCCAAAGTGTTTGTCTGCGATAAAGAAAAATAAGATCTCTGCAAGCACAGCAATGTTAATAATTACTCCTATTAGGTAGGTTGGAGCATCTATTTCTTGTAAGTAAATATAGCCGTAATTGTAGTACGTAGCATGTGCTGATTGTAGTAAAAGGACAATGATAAGCACTAACCCAAAATGGCGAATGCGAAATACCTGAAGAATGCTCTCCTTATCTACTGAGCTTGGTTCCGGCTTTGCGGATAAAACTTCAGGCGCCCGCATCGTAGTTAGCCATACAAAGCCCATCACTCCAAGTAACAGAGCCCATAAAATCACTTCATCTCCAAAGTATCCTGTGAAAATAGTGATGAGCATTCCTATCGAGACAAATCCGATAGATCCCCACTGTCTGCTTCTTCCATAGTGCTTTAATTGATTGCTTTGTACGAGGACACCTGCAGCACTGTCCAATGCAGGCATCAAAGTCGGATAAAACAGATGTAACACAATAGTTACGAAGAGCAAACTGGAAAAGGAATGAGCAGGTATGTAACAGATAATCGCAAGAAAGGATCCGATTCCCGCGATTCGCAGTAACTGTTTACTGCTGAATATTCCAGATAGATATGGAAAGGCAAATAATGTAGAAATCCCTCTAGCTAGTAAGCCAAAACTCATAATGAAACTAGCTTGTGAAACGGTAATGCCTTTTGTATGAATCATCCACCCTGACCAATAGGGTAGAAAAATACCCCATGTTAAAAAGAAACTAAAAAAACGTACACTCATCCAACGCTGTGTATTCATTATGTATCCCCCTCTTTGGAATGCATGATATCATGGAGTGAGAGATAAATAATATGAGAAATCTCCTATTTTGAGGTGGAAGAATGGAAAATCTTAAAAAAGATACGAAGCAATTTTACCTGGATCGGTACTCCATTGAGCATTTATTTTCCTTTCCAGTTGAGGAGTTCATGGAAGTCCATGAATATCAACGCGATGATTGGATTATTCGAGAAGGCATGAGGCCAAAATATTTGTTTTATGTGATAAAGGGGCATGCCAAAATATATATCACGCATCAAAATGGAAAGGTATCCTTAATAAATTTTGTGAAGGAACAGGATTTTATCGGGGAAATGGAGCTATTAAACGATGAATATTATACGAAAGGGATACAGGCTTCTACGTCTACCATCTGTTTCGCACTCCCAATTTCTGTCTTCCGAAATTAATTGCTTCAGGATGCAAAGTTTCTAAGAGAATTAGCAAAATTTTTGAGTGTAAAGTCAACTTCTATGGCGGCCAAGTACACACAAAGTTTAGCTTTTCCACTAGAGAACAGACTTGCTGATTTTATCCTACAAACTGCTGATGAAGGGATTTACAAGGAAAAGCATGTGACGGTTTGTGATTATTTAGGTGTATCCTATCGTCATTTACTGCATGTGTTACATCAGTTTTGTGAGAAAGGGTATTTACAGAAGGAGGGACGAAACTATCGAGTGAGTCAGTATGATTCGTTGAAACGGCTTTCTGAAGTGTTAAGAAATAAATGAAGAGTAGGCATTTCTTGATTTATTTATATGTGTAAAAAGTATTTGACGAATCAGTTTCCTTATTTTAACATTTAAAGAGGATGTTATTGTAACGAAAGGATGGGAAAAAAGTGGAGATGCTTTTAACAAGTGTAGTCATACCCCTTATATATATTGTACTTATTGGTTTCTTCACAGGGAATAAAGAGTTCTTTGTTGGACCCAATGATGATGAACGAAAGAAAGTGATAAAACAAAAATCAGTTGTTCAGAGTTGGAGTACAATTTTGTTGTTGTTATTAACTAATTTCCTCTTTGATTTATTTAATTTACATCATGTTCCTTCACCAGAGTTTCCAGAACTATTATATCTAGTGATACTAGTAGTAAGCTATGTTATGTTCTTATTCATAAACAATAGGAAGATGAGCGCTTCATAGAATTTCTTTGGTCCAGAGGGAAAGACCATTCCTTATAGAAATCAACAACGAATATACATTAGCGCTCTTAGATAGTTTGCTACTCATACCAAGCTTTTGTAGGTCTATTTTCAGGAAAGCCATGCAAAGCTCTATACGCTTTTCTTTCATCGGTAAAATCAAACCACTGTTTGGTGCTAGTTGGGTTGTTTGCATAATAAATAACACAACGAAGTTGATCTTCCACACAACTGTCTGCCCAAACGCCTACTTGTGTTTCATATTGATCAAATAGCTCCGCGCCGTGTTTATTTTTTATTTCTTCTAAAGAGTAAATATGAAGTGTATAGACCAATTTCTCAGCTAGTTTATGGCCGATGGAGGGAACGGTCTGGAACTCTGCTATTCCTTTTAACGTTTTAGCCCGTGAATGAGGAGCGTTTAGAATAGTAGCGAGTTGATCTGTTTCCGTTGTATGTACTTCATTTATTTTAATTTTAGCCTTCCTAAGTAATGTCCTTTCCTCATTTGTTAATGGTAATTTGATAGATTTGGCCAAAATAGATTCCTCCTTTAGATGAAACGATTAGTTGACGAGCTTGTTTAAGTTCATTCCTATTTTAACATAATTTAACAGTTTAGCTTATGATTCATGAAAAAAAGGACCAAATCGCATTTGACTTGGTCCAAAAAATTACTTCCAATCAATCCACTGTAATTACAATCTTACCAGCAGCATGATGGGTCTCACTCAGAGCATGTGCATCATAAATCCCTTGTCTGGACAGTGGATGTTTACTCGCAATCACGCTTTTCACTTTACCTTCTTCTAGTAACGCACCGATTTTACTTAACTGTTTTCCGTCTGGATTCAGCCATATTCCTTTTGCTACCACATTCTTTTCTTTCGCTTTTTCTTGATTTGGCTCCCCAACAACAGAAATGATTCTTCCGGTGTTTTCTTTAAGAACAGCAAAACTTTCGTTTTGTGTCTCGCCACCAATGGTATCTAACACAAGATCGATATCGTGAAGTACATCTTTTACATTCGTGGTGTGGTAATCAATTACTTCATCTGCACCTAAAGCTTTCAACAGGTCATGGTTTTTTGGACTAGCCGTTGTGTACACATATGCTCCTGCTTCTTTTGCAAGTTGGATGGCATAACTACCAACTCCGCCTGCTCCAGCATGAATTAATACCTTTTCTCCTTTTTCTAGCTTGCCGTGATCGAATAATCCTTGGTATGCAGTCATACCAGCCAAAGGTACGGCTGCTGCTTCTTCGAAAGAAATAGACGCAGGTTTTTTAGCCAATAGGTGCTCATCCACGATGGTGTGTTCTGCATATGTTCCGAAGCGGGTAGTCTCTGGACGGGCAAATACTTCGTCGCCAACTTTCCAATCCGATACGTTGGATCCGACTGCTTCGATAACTCCTGCAACGTCCCATCCAAGAATAATTGGAAATTCCCAATCAAACATTTGCTTTAAGTATCCCTCACGAAGCTTCCAATCAATTGGGTTAATGGAAGTCGCTTTGGCATGAACCAACACTTGGTTTTCCCCTAGTTCAGGTAGAGTAACTGTACCATCTTCTAATACTTCTTTACTTCCGTATTGGTTTATAATGACTGCTTTAGTTTGCACAGAAACTTCACTCCCTTGTAAAATTGCATTATTGAAGTAGTATCTGAAAAATGATGTAATAGATACATGATTTTTCTCACTACCTATTAATACCACACAAAGTCGTAGACCAATACTATTATGCTTATTCGTTATAAACAATGAAAAAAACTGGCGTGAGAATGGGGTCTCATGCCAGTTTTTTAGTATTATTACGCCTATTAACATCCGCAGTCTATAGAGAAAGCTTCTTGTTGAGCAGTATCAGATGTTGGAAAGTTCATTTCTCTCCATGCTGCAATTCCACCCGTTAATTCTTTCACTATGTAGCCTCTTTCTAAAAGTAGTTTGGCTACTTTAGCAGCAGTGTTACACCATACATCCCAGCAATATACGATTATTTCTTTATCTTTCGGGATTTCCTGTAAGCGATTCTGTATTTCTTGTTCTGGAAGTATATTCGCGCCTTGAATGATAATATTACGTACGTGTTCCGGGCCGTTTCGGACATCAATTAAAAAGTACTTATCGGGATTCATTTTTTTCATGTTTAGATAATCCATAGGACTCACGGTTGCTTGCAGTCGAGCTTCAAAAAAGTCTAATGCGTTCATTTCGGTACCCTCCAATTTTTAAAGTGACTTCCAGACTTTGATAAGAAGTGTTTTCAATACTTTCTGTTCTTCTGAATCTAAAGGTGCTAGAACTCCTAACTCTGTTTTATGTAGAAACTCCCAACGTGAATGAAGAATCTCATCCCCTTTCTCTGTAATTAGAAGACTGTAAGACCTTCTGTCATTAGGGTTTTTAGTTCGTTTGACAAACCCTAAAGCTTCCAAATGGTCAATGTGACTAACCATTGTAGTCCGGTCTATTTTGAGACTTTCTGAAACATCCTTTTGGGATGAATAAGGATTTTCTTTAATAAATAATAAAACTCCATATTGCCGGGCATTGATTTGAAATGATACTAATCCTTCCGCGAATTCATTTTCCATTTGCTGAAGAACCTTTCCTAGAAGAAATCCATAAGACTGGCTCCATTTTTTCAATGTTTATCTTTCCTCCTTACCGTCCTGTTAATCAGTGTAATATATAATCAGTATAACTGATTAATTATAAAATGCAATTTAAAATTAAAAAACCCTTGCTTCTCACGTTACGTTAGGTTTTATGATAGCTTTATAGTCATAGAATGGAGGAGCGGAAATGAAAGATAGATATTCTATTGGTGCATTTTCAAAAAAAACATCTACTACCATAAGAACTCTGCATTATTACGATGAAATTGGTTTACTTAAGCCTTCTTATGTTTCAGATAAAGGAAGACGCTTTTATACGAATAACGATTTTGTTACTTTACAAAAAATCTTAACGTTAAAATTTCTAGGCTATTCATTAGAGCAAATCAAAAATTTATTCCAAATGAATACATGGGATTTGAAGGATTCTCTTTCCTTTCAAAAACGAGAAATGATGCGAAAAAAAGAGCAAATCGAACATGTGATGAAGGCATTTGATTATGCGATTCACTCGTTAGAAGATTATGAAGAAGTAGATCCATCTATTTTTATATCACTTATTAACAACATCCAAATGGAACAGGAACATAAGGAATGGCTGAAAGGGTATTTGGATGAAACCGTGGTGGACGAAATGTTTAATATTTCTGAGGAAAAGCGATTGAAGCTAGAGAAGGACTGGGTTGCCTTTTCTGTAAAAATAAAGAAAGTTCGTGGCCGTAGTCCTGAAGATGAGGAAGTGCAAGAGATTATTGGAGAAATGATGGATAGTGTGGAGGAGTTAACGGGTGATGCTCTAGCTTTTGTGCAAGAAATATCTCAAAAGGATGTGGAGGAGGATACCTGGTTGATTCCATCTCCATTCACAAAGGAGGAGGAAGAGTGGATTGCAGATGCCTTAAGCATCTATTTAAAAAGAAGAGGAGTAGAGTTATAAATGGAAATGGAACAGAACAGCTTACCGAAAGCGGATCATATCCGTACATTTTGGAATCTAATAAAGGAGTCCAAACCACCTGTTAAAATTTTTATGATCGCGATTGTTCTTAGTATATTGGAAACTGGAGCAGGTTTAATTGTCCCTTTATTTACAAGGTCATTAGTTGATCAGTTGTCCGCATCAACCTTGGAAACATCTGTTATTCTTCTATTAGTTTTAGCATTTGTCGTTCAAACCGTTTCTTCAGGGTTTTCCTATTATTTTATGACCTATATAGGAGAATCCATTGTAGCGTCGATTCGGAAAAGACTATGGGGCCGAGTACTTCATTTACCAGTTCCGTACTTTGACCAGCATGAATCTGGCGATACGATGAGCCGAATTACTCAGGACACGAATACGGTTAAATCGTTAATTACGCAGCACATCATCTCGTTCGTCACCGGAATTATAACGATTATCGGATCTATTGTTATTCTACTGGTTATCGATTGGAAAATGACGTTGATTATGCTACTAGCTGTCCCATTTTCCATCGCAATCATTATGCCGCTCGGACGGAAGATGTATAAGGTGTCTAAACAAACCCAGGATGAGATGGCTAGTTTTTCTGCAAACCTTGGAAGAGTATTGGCGGATATCCGTCTTGTAAAGTCCTTCTATGCGGAGAAAAACGAACAGGAAAAAGGAGACAAACGTATTCATCAGCTCTTTCAGTATGGGTTAAAGGAAGCTCGGATTCTAGCCATTATTTCTCCACTCATGTCATTTGTCATGATGCTCGTTCTCGTAGTAATTATCGGGTATGGAGGTGTCCGTGTAGCATCCGGAGTGCTTTCTGCAGGTTCTCTCGTTGCAATCATCATCTACATGTTCCAAATTGTCGTTCCCTTTAGTCAGATGGCCTCGTTCTTCACTGAATTTCAAAAAGCGATGGGTGGAGCGGAACGAATTCAAACACTCCTGTCGCTTGAGGAGGAATCGTCCGATAACAACCAGAATGTTTCCCATACTTCGGAAGATATTCATTTTAAAAAGATTGATTTCGGCTATAACAAAGATAATCTGATTTTAAAACAATTAAGCGTAACGATCCCATTTGGCAAAACAACAGCTTTTGTTGGCCCCAGTGGGGCTGGAAAAACCACTTTGTTTGCATTACTGGAAAGGTTCTATAGTCCGAATTCGGGTGACATTCTTTTAGGAGATACGAATATACAGGATTTTAGCTTAAAGTCTTGGCGACAGCTATTTAGTTATGTGTCCCAAGAAAGTCCACTTATGTCGGGATCCATTAGAGATAATATTCTGTATGGGATGGAACGAGAGGTATCAGATGAAGAAATCTGGGAAGCTGCAAAGCTTGCCAATGCATCTGACTTTATTACGCGTCTCCCAGAGGGGATGGATACGGAGGTTGGGGAAAGAGGTATTAAACTGTCTGGCGGTCAAAGACAACGTATTGCAATTGCTCGTGCCATCATTCGAGACCCTAAAATTCTTTTGCTAGATGAAGCAACATCCAATTTAGACAGTGCATCGGAGAGCCTTGTTCAAAAGGCGTTAAACCATCTAATGAAAGATAGAACAACCCTTGTCATTGCGCACCGTTTATCGACGGTTATAGATGCCGATCAGATTGTGGTAATAGACGGTGGGCAAATTGCTGGAGTTGGGACACACCAACAGTTACTAAATCACCACGAGTTATATCGAAAGCTTGCCAAGCAGCAGCTACATGGTGAAAAGTAACGGGATGTCAAAATCCGTTAGTTGATGGCTAGTTTTGTCAAATATCATTAGAGAATTATTAATAAGGTAAATGGAAGTTTTGGGTTGTGTAAATAATTGGTAAATTGGGCATTCTCTTGTTTTTCCTGTTGTATGATGGGTGTATGAGCTATTTAAGCTACATACAAAAGGAGGCAAAAAAGATGCAAGAATTAAGCAAAATGAGAAAATGGTTGTTGGCTTTACTGGCAGTGATTTCTGTTAGCGGAGTTTTGACAGCGTGTGGCGGAAATGGTGAGGAAGATACTGAAACAGATGCAAACCAAACCGAAGAAAATCAAACCGAAGAAAACGGTGAAGGTGAAGAAGAATCGGAAACAGAAGAATAAAATGGTACACATCCTACATGTCAAAAGCGTGTAGGATGTTTTGTTTTATAACATAAAACCAACAAGAATAGTAGGTATTTTTAGCTTGTCCCCAATTGGAAGCACTTATCACTTTTTTAGCAACTCGAAATAGTTTATAATTATAAGATATTACTTGATATTTATTCTTAAAGAAAAAAACGAACAACATAAGTTGTTATGGAAAAGAAAAGGTGTAATTTCAGTTGACGCCTTGCTTTTTTGTATGTTTAAGCAGGAGCATCTACTCTTTTTTGTAAATTTTGGGGATAAGGAATGGTACAATGAGCGACGCACAGACAAAGACAGACGTTATCTTAATTGGTGCCGGGGTCATGAGCGCAACTTTGGGGTCATTACTGAAAGAACTAGCACCGGACATGGAAATTAAAGTATTTGAACAACTGGATAAAGCAGGGGAAGAAAGCTCAAACGAATGGAATAATGCAGGTACTGGTCACTCGGCATTATGTGAGCTAAATTACACATCGGAAAAACCAGATGGGTCTATTGATATTACAAAAGCAATCAAGATTAATGAACAATTTCAACTGTCCAGGCAGTTTTGGTCTCACCTAGTCAATCGTAATGTTATTACCAATCCACAAGACTTTATTATGCCACTTCCGCATATGAGCTTAGTGCAAGGAGAGGACAATGTTACGTTCTTGAAAAAAAGGTTTGAAGCGCTATCTAAAAACCCACTATTTCAAGGTATGGAGTTTTCCGATAATCCGGAACAGTTAAAAGAATGGATTCCGCTAATTATGGAAGGGCGTAAGCAAGAGGGACCAATCGCTGCAACGAAAATCGATTCTGGAACAGATGTGAACTTTGGAGCTTTAACACGTCTTTTGTTTGAACACTTGGAAAGTCAAGAGGTTGAAGTGAACTACAAGCATAGTGTGAAGGATTTGAAGCGCACGACAGAGGGCTTGTGGGAAGTGAAAGTACATGATAATGAAAACGGTAAAATAGAATACCATTCAGCGGATTTTGTGTTCCTTGGTGGTGGAGGCGGAAGTCTTCCATTACTTCAAAAAACAAAAATTCCTGAGTCCAAGCATATTGGGGGCTTCCCAGTAAGTGGGCTATTTATGGTGTGTAACAATCCTGAAATAGTGGAACAACATCAAGCCAAAGTCTACGGGAAAGCCAAGGTTGGTGCACCACCAATGTCCGTTCCTCACTTAGACACAAGATATATATTAATAATAAAAAATCTTTGTTATTTGGACCATTTGCCGGTTTCTCACCGAAATTCTTGAAAACGGGTTCATATTTAGACCTTATTCTTTCGGTAAAACCACATAACCTTTTGACGATGCTAGCAGCAGGGTTAAAAGAAATGAAATTAACGAAGTATTTAATTCAGCAAGTGCTATTATCTAATGAAAAACGTATGGAGGAATTACGTGAATTTATCCCGAATGCGAAAAGGGAAGATTGGGATATCGTAGTAGCAGGTCAACGTGTGCAAGTAATTAAAGATACGGAAGCTGGAGGAAAAGGAACGCTTCAGTTTGGTACAGAAGTTGTAACGTCTGCGGATGGTTCCATCGCAGCGTTACTAGGTGCCTCTCCAGGTGCTTCGACTGCAGTTCACGTGATGTTGGACGTTTTACAAAAGTGCTTCCCAGAACGTATGGAAGAATGGGAGCCAAAAATAAAAGAGATGGTTCCTTCTTATGGAGTATCTTTAGTTGAAAATCCACATCTATTCCAAGAGGTCCATCGTTCTACAGCACAAGCTTTAGGACTAACTGATATAGAGCCGGATTTGGAAACGAAAAGTGTATAGTTTACAAAAGAGGTTGAGACAAAAGTATAGGAAGTAATGAAAAAATGAACAATTATAAGTGCCTATACCCCGCTCCGGAAATATACGACGCTCTCCGCGGGCGGCTGGTGAGCCTCCTCGTGCTGACGCGCTGTGGGGTCTCACCGATGCCTTTTTTTCCGCTAGAGGCTACGTATAACTCCGGAGCTAGTATAGGCTGTTGTTCGGCTTTTCGGCTTATCCTTTTCGTTATATCCCAGCCTCTTTCTTATTAGCTATAACGTTGAATCGTCTCGCGTAACTGACTGGCAATATACGTAGTCCCGCGTTCAATCTCTGAGCGGGAAAATGTAACCCGGGCATAACTTTCATCCATTTCTAAAGCCTCTGCAAACAACCCACCAAGGCCTTTCGCGCGACGATCGACTTGAAGAACTACCTCCATTTCATCCTCTTTAAGAAAGAAGTAAGCTTCTAACTCATCTAAATCTGCTCGGAAGTCGTTAGAAGGGAGAAACTCAAATTCTTGAATAAATCCTAGCCGCTTGGAATATTCCATTTCTACTTTTCTCAAGCTGAATTTTAATTCACTATAGAGTGCATCTAAAACAGTGCTCATTAACGGGTGTGCATGGACTTTGATGTAATCTCTATCTTTTGGATCTAGTGCAGACGGTATATCTAAACCAGTCTGAATCCAGACATTTGTTTTCCCTATTGTTGGGGGTGTTTGTACAGGTAAAGTAAAGGCAAAGTCAATTTCCTTCCTTTCCCCTTCCCCAATCGTAAAGGCTTCCCCTAATGTGAATTTATGAAGCACAACATCCTCATAAAATTTTTTATCATCATATTCTCGAAGAGCCTCTGTCATTACAAATAAGTTAATTCGGTCAATTTGTTGTTCGGTACTTCCACCTACGACAACTACTTTTCCTTTTAAGCTTTCCCCTGGGGTTAATTGGTCGTTTTCTAACTGAGTATCTACCTTAGCACTTCCAATTCCAACACTAGCTAACCATTTCTTTAACATGAATAGCCTCCTCTAAAAATATAAATCACAGTTTCTATTAATGAATACGAATGCCGACGATTTTAGTTTCAAAATTAGATAAAAATAGAATAAGCATGATTGTAAATCGATTTAATAGTTAGAAAATTTTGCTGGTATTTGTCTATTTTTGCAAAATTAATGGTATAATAGGCTCACTAAAAGTAAGCGCATTCATCACTGTTTTTAGTTAGTTAATAGCTTTCATAACTATGTAGTAGCTTTCACCTAACAGTTTAAGGTTAGCTCAACTAAACAGAAGAGGAGGATGGTGTTTTCATTCTGGAGCTTTCCTTAGCACGACAGGAGTACAGGGGGGGATTCAATTGAAAAAAGGAAGTAGCATCGTACAAATGATAACTAGACCATTTCATCGATTAAGAAATAAGCAGCCTTCTAAAGAACCTAGAGTAAAAAGACCTTTTTTAAGAAAATTCAAGCTTAAGGGTTGGCCGCAGTTCCCATTATTTAAAAAGAAGCGACCAGCAAAGCGCAGATCGAAGAAATCCATTACAACAAAGACCTTATACACATTTATCTTATTCCTATTAGTAAGCGTTTCCGCAGTAGGATTTGCTTCCTACTTTATTTCTAATAATATCATTACATCAAAGGTGGAAGATGCATCGGTACAAACCATTACCCAGGCTGGAGATAAGTTAGATTTTGTTTACAGTCGTTACACTGGCATGGTTCAGGAGTTACTGATTGATAAGGAATATCAGGATTTATTAAATAAATTGAAGAGTTATGAGCCTGACTCTAAGGAATTAGATTACATAATGACCCAGAGTGCCATTGAAGATAAATTAGTAAATCTCGCGATTGTGGATGATCATTTAGGCATGCATTTAATTAATGTGGATAGATCCCTCATTTTCTCTTCGGAGGATGCTGTGCAGGAGGATTTTATATTTGGTTCAGAATGGTATAAAAAAGCAGTTGAATCTAAGGAAACCATGTTTTGGTTAGGTGGAATGGAATCAGGAGTATCTGGGAAAAGTACGACACCTACTATAAGCTTTGCACAAACGCTTACGGTAGATGGAGAGCACTATATCGTTGCATTTGATTTAAGCTATAAGTTATTTAAAGAAACATTGAAGGATGTTAAGTTCGGAGAAAATGGACTTGTAAAAGTCGTCGACAAACATAACAATGTGGTCTTCTCCTTCAATGAAAAGGAATTGAATAAGAAGAATAGCTATCCAATCGATGTCAAAACGGATAAACATGTAGTAAGCAATGATGGTCAATTAATTTTCCAATATAAATCCGATGAAACAGATTGGTATTTGGTTGGAGCTGTGTCTGCAAAAGAATTAACAAAGGATACGAATACAATCTTTTATATGACATTAATTGTAATCATTCTTTCATTTATTATCTCTTTATTTATTGGTCGGATTATTGTCAATATGATTGGAGTGCCAATGACCAAGATTTCTGAACTTATGTCGATTGCTAAAGATGGAGATTTACAGGTCCGATCTGATTTGACAAATCGTAAAGATGAAATAGGAGAATTAGCAACGAGCTTCAATGACATGATGGGCAATATTTCTGAAATGATGGATAAAACAAGAGCGTCCTCTGCTAAAGTATTACATGCTGCTACGGAATTACAAGATATTTCAAGGCTGCAGTCTGATTCGGCGAGGGAGGTTGCGATAGCTTCGGAAGAAATTGCAACAGGCGCAACAACCTTAACCCAAGAAGCTGAAAGTGGAAATAGCTTAGTAAATAAAATTAGCTCAGAGGTTGAAAATGTTTATGAAAATAACAGTGAAATGGAAGACTATGCCAAAGAAGTAATCAGTGGAAGTACGGCAGGTATCGAAAAAATGGGAGAGCTCGTGAACAAAACGAAGCATGGTGAGCAATTAACGCAAGCGCTCATTCAAAAAACGGATACCCTTAAAGGAAGCACAAAACAAATTAGTGATGTTATGACTATTTTGACAAACATTGCACAACAAACAAATCTCTTATCCTTGAACGCAGCTATTGAGGCGGCACGTGCTGGAGAAGCGGGCAAGGGCTTTGCTGTTGTAGCGGATGAGATTAGAAAACTATCGGAACAGTCGAAGGAGTCCATTGATTTAGTTGGGAATATCACCTCAGATATCATTCATGAGGTAAATGAAACATTAAGTGTATTGGACGAAGCAAACCCAATATTTAAGGAACAAGTTGTGACTGCGCAGGAAACAGATGATCTCTTGAAAAATGTAGGTAGCAAAATGAATGAGTTCACTGCAAAGATTGAACTTGTCACTAGCTCAATCAACCAGCTAAGAGATTCACAGGACATTCTTAACACTACCATACAACAGGTTAGTGCGACAGCAGAAGAATCAACAGCGATTAGTGAAGAAGTATCCGCTTCGACAGAGGAGCAAATGAAGGTAAGTGAATCCTTAGTACAAACGTCTGAACAATTAAAGGAATTAGCTGAGGATTTACAACAAAGCTTGGAAAATTTTAAGATTTAAAAAAGGACCTTCAAGCAGGCACTTCTAAATTAGTGGTTGTGACATAGGATACTTAAAAGGTATGAGTTCGAAAATCTGGACTCATACCTTTTAACTTTCTATTGTATGTGTACTTCCTCTCTCTAAATAGAAATCTCTTCAGGTGTGAAATGGGCATAAGAAATTTGCCCTAAGCATAGGCAAGGTTTAAGCTTAGGGCATCCATTTATTAGCACTACTGCTTTCATAAGGTTAAATGACGAAGTGGGTCCGGTCTTTTAAAATTTAGGTTTTTTTCTGGTTAGGTTATGCCGTTTGTTTTTTTGCTCGAAAGATCTATCCATACAGCTAAAATTAGAATTAGCCCTTTAACAATGTATTGCCAAAAGGTTTGAATGTTCATCATACTCATACCATTATCTATACTTGCCATGATTAGCGCCCCAATAATAGCCCCAACGATATTCCCTTTACCACCCATTAGACTAGTACCACCAATCACACATGCTGCAATAGCATCTAATTCATACATGTCACCGGCACTAACTGTGGCAGCATTCAATCTACTTGTTAATAAAACGCCTGCTATACCTGAAAGAGCTCCCATTATGACAAAAACAGATAACGTATTTCTTTTAATATTAATTCCTGACAAGGCAGCAGCCTCTGCATTGCCGCCAATAGCATATACAAATCTACCAAATGATGTCTTAATGGAAATGAATACAAATAGGCAACCCAAAATGATTACTATTAACATAGGGAGAGGCAAACCGTAATAACGGTTTAGCATATAAGTTATGATTAATATAGAAAATGCGTATGCTGAGATTTTCGTATAATTGATGATTGGAGATGGGTTGCTTAATCCCATGTTCGTTCTTTTTTGTCTTCTTTTCCAGGTACTAATAAATAGAAGGGCTATGGAGACAATCGCAAGAATATAACCAATACTGTAAGGGATATAAACATTGGCAATCGATCTGAAACTGGGTTGTAGAGGTGCAATCGTTTGACCGTTACTTAAACCAATTAAGATACCTCTAAATATTAGCATGCCACCTAAAGTCACAATAAAAGCAGGAACTGCACGATAGGCTACCCACCACCCTTGCCATAATCCTAGTATTGCTCCAACTACAATCGCTATTATTACAACGAACAATGTATCCATACCAAACCAAACATGCAAGATGGCTGCGATTCCACCAGTCAAACCAGTTAATGATCCAACAGATAAATCAATATGCCCTGTAACAATTACGAGAGTCATTCCAATAGCTAGAACGGATATAACAGACATTTGAGTAAATAAATTTGATAGATTGCGTGAAGATAAAAATTCGCCACCCGTGAAAATACTAAATAGAACAGCAATTAAAATCAGTGCGATTATTAGAGTGTAGGACTGAACATTCACCTTAAAATTAAACTTAAACGCCTCTGTTCTGTTTTTCTCAGTGGATAACTGACTCATAATTTTCCCTCCCTGTTGTTGCCATTTTCATTATTTTTTCTTGAGTAGCCTCTTCTCTATATAGTTCCCCGCTAACGGTACCATCTGCCATTACGAGGACCCGATCTGACATACCTAAAATTTCTGGTAACTCTGAAGAAATCATAATGATACCCACACCTTGATTGGCTAGTTCATTCATTATTTTGTAAATCTCGTATTTTGCTCCAACGTCAATTCCACGAGTTGGTTCATCGAGAATGAGCACCTTTGGATCTGTAAATAACCATTTACTTAAAACCACCTTTTGTTGATTGCCTCCACTAAGCTGGTTAACTTTCGCTTCCAAGTTATGGGCTTTTAGGTTTATCTTACTTGCAAGGCTATGAGCATGTTTTAGCTCTAAAGAAGAGTCTATAAAATGTTTAGGCATAACTTTGGATAAAGCTGCTAAAGTGGAATTTTTGGTAATTTCCATTCCGAGAATTAGCCCGTATCTTTTACGGTCCTCTGATACATAGGCTAAACCGGATTTAATAGCATCTGAAGGTTGTTTTATGTTCACTGTAGTAGCATCCATGAGAACCTCTCCGATTTTCTTTCCGGCGTATCCACCAAATAGGCTAGTAAATAACTCCGTTCTACCAGCACCCATCAAACCGGAGACTCCTAATATTTCACCTCTTTTTAAAGTGAAGGAAACATCCTTCACAATCTCTTTACCAGTATCTTTTTGGATGAAAGAATAGTTTCTCACCTCGAGGATAGTATCCTTAATAGCTCTTTTTTTGAATGGGAAAAGCTCTGTTAACTTTCTACCTACCATTTTTGTTACAATTTTATCTTCGGAAAGCATTTCAATTGGATCTGTGCTGATGGTTCTGCCATCGCGTAAAATAGTAACAGAATCCGCTAGACGCATAACTTCCCCTAACTTATGTGAAATGTAAATACAAGTCACACCTTTTTGACGTAAACCATTTAATATCTCTTCAAGTATTTTTACCTCGTTTTCTGTCAAAGCAGCAGTTGGTTCATCTAAAATCAATATTTCTGAATTTCTTGTTAATGCTTTTACTATCTCGATAAGCTGTTGTTTCCCAACAGTAAGCTCCTCAAGCTTAGTTTGTGGGTCAATATTCAAACCTATTTGATCCAGCCAATATTGAGCCTCTGCATAAAGCTCCGTCCAATTGATGATCCTCTTTCTCATTCGGTCACTGCCTAAAAATATGTTCTCAGCTACTGTCATCTCTGGAACGAGAGCGAGCTCTTGATAAATAATAGATACCCCTGATTCTTGGGACTCTTTTGTGTTTTTATAACGAACCTCATTCCCATTTATTAAAATGTCACCTTGATAGGTACCGAACGGATAGACACCGCTTACTATCTTCATTAACGTGGACTTTCCTGCACCATTTTCCCCGCATAAAGCATGGATTTCCCCTTTGCGAACAGAAAAAGACACATTGTCTAAAGCTTTTACCCCAGGAAATTCTTTAGTTATTCCTTTCATTTGTAGTGCATATGTCATTGTTTCTATAACCTCCTAAATAAACCTAAAAGAGGGCAGTGCCCTCTTTTGTGACTATTTTTAAATACTTAAAGAGCAACATCATGGAGGAATATGGATAGATTAATTTGCTCTACTCGATTACTATTCTGGTTTTTTAGGTCTCTCATCCTCAGGTACGTTTTTAATACACTTCCTCGAAAGAGTGGAAACCATCAGCAATAACAGTGTCCACTAAGTTCTTCTTATCTACTTTAATAGGATCAAGTTTAATGAATGGAACATCTTCTGTCCCATTATTAACGGAGTCAGTCGCACTGATTTCCTTGCCTTTCGCAAGCTTGACTGCTACTTCAGCATTTTTAATCGCTATATCCTTAATGGGCTTATATACAGTCATGGCCTGTGTCCCCTCGGCAATCCGCTGTACCGCTGCTAAATCAGCATCCTGACCTGAAACCGCAACTTTTCCTTCAAGATTTTGTGCTGCGAGAGCTTGAATCGCGCCACCTGCAGTACTATCGTTAGAAGCGACAATAGCGTCAATGTCATTCTCATTAGCTGTTAAAGCGTTTTCGATAATGCTTAAAGCAGCTTCTGCAGACCAACCATCCGCCCACTGATCTCCCACAATTTCAATATCTCCGCTATCTATTAATGGTTGTATGATGTTCATTTGTCCTTCTCTAAACATTTGGGCATTGTTATCAGTAGGAGCACCACCAAGTAAAAAATATTTCCCTTTAGGGACAGCTTCTGTTAAGTATTCTGCTTGCATTTCTCCTACACGGACATTATCGAAAGAAACGTAAGCATCGATATCTGCATTGTTAATTAATCTATCATAAGCAACCACAGGAATACCTTCATCTTTCGCTTGTGTTACGACAGGAGTTAATGCATCTGAGTTATTTGCAATGATGACCAATACGTCAATTCCTTGAGAAAGCATATTTTGGATTTGGGACAACTGCTTTTCATCCTCACCATTGGCTGATTGAACTATAACTTCTGCACCAAGTTCTTCCGCCTTTTCAACAAAAATATCTCGATCGTGCTGCCACCTTTCAAGTGTTAGATCCGATACGGACAAAGCGATTTTTAGTTTATCTTTTTCGCCACCATCATTTGAATTTTCTTCAGATCCTCCAACATCCTGACCACATGCTGCTAGAAAGATTAACGCTACAAGAATTCCACCCAAAACACTAGCCTTTAAAAGCTTACCCATCGTTTTTCCCCTCTTCTCTTGATATATTGTATGCGCTTACATTTTACCAATTATTGGTTTTGTTTGTCTAGCGTCTGAACAAAGATAACTTTATTTTTTTATTTTATTTAGAATTCCGGGTGTTACTTTTAGAGAATAAAAAACTTTGGCAGGGTATAATCAAATTTAAAATAAAAAGAACCAAATTCAACGACTGAATTTGGTTCTCTTCCTCAAGCGAGTCTTCCTTTAAAATCATCATAGCCAAACTCACGCACAATTCGGCAGTCCCCATTTTTGTCCTGCAGAGCAATCGCCGGTAAAGGCATACCATTGAACGTGTTTGTTTTGACCATTGTGTAAATCGCCATATCAGCGAACACTAAGCGATCGCCACTTTTTAATGGTTGATCGAAGGAATAATCGCCAATGACGTCTCCTGTTAAACAAGTTTGCCCACCTAGTCGATATAAATAAGGTTTTTCACCAGGTTCTCCGGACCCTAACAGAGGTGGACGATAAGGCATTTCTAAAACGTCTGGCATATGACAAGTAGCGGATGTATCTAAAATCGCTATGTCTATGCCGTTTTCATGAAGGTCTAACACCGAAGTAAGGAGATACCCTGCATTTAATGCAACAGCTTCCCCTGGTTCTAGATACACTTCTAAGTCATATTTCTCTTGCATTCTTTTAATACAAGCTTCTAACCTAGGGATATCATAGTCATCTCTTGTTATGTGATGGCCACCGCCAAAGTTGATCCATTCCATTTGTGGAAGCCACTCTCCAAACTTCTCTTCCACTGCGTTTAAGGTAGTTTCTAAATCGTCGGAGTTTTGCTGGCAAAGCGTATGAAAGTGTAATCCAGTAACACCATCCAATAATTCAGGTTGAAAGTCTGCTCGTCTTACTCCAAATCTAGATCCTGGTGAACAAGGATCATAGATTTCATGTCCTTCCTGAGTAGAGCATTCTGGGTTAATACGTAAGCCGATTTTTCGTCCTGCTTGGAGCGCTTTGCCTTTGAATTTTGCTAATTGGGAAAAAGAATTAAAAATAATATGATCACAAATCGAAATAATCTCGTCGATTTCGTCTTCACGATAGGCTGGGGCAAAGACGTGATTTTCTTTGCCCATTTCTTCGTGTCCTAATCGTGCCTCGAATAATCCACTTGCTGTTGTACCAGATAGATACTCTCCAATTAATGGATAGAGGGCAGTCATCGAAAACGCTTTTTGTGCTAACACAATCTTAGCTCCTGTACGCTGCATCACACCATTCAGGATTTTTAAGTTCTTCTCAATCAAAGCTTCATCGACGACATAGCATGGTGTCGGTAAATCCTCGAACCGCATCTTATCGAACGTACTCTTTCTCTTTTGTTGGTTCTGCATCTACAAGCTCTGGATTGTGATCTTCTTGCCAAGGTAGTCCCCATTTGTTTAGAGCATCCATAAATGGATCTGGATCAAATTCTTCGATATTGTACACGCCAGCTTTATTCCACGTTCCGTTCATTAACATCATTGCACCAATCATAGCTGGTACACCAGTTGTATAAGAAACGGCTTGTGATCCTACTTCACGGTAACAGGCTTCATGGTCACATACGTTGTACACGTAGTATGTTTTTTCTTTGCCATCTTTTTTCCCTTTGAAAATACAGCCGATATTTGTTTTCCCTTTTGTACGTGGTCCAAGAGAAGCAGGGTCCGGTAAGACAGCTTTCAAAAATTGAAGGGGAATAATTTCTTTCCCTTCAAATTCGATTGGCTCGATGGATGTCATTCCTACGTTTTCTAAGCATTTCAAGTGTGTTAAGTAGCTTTCTCCAAATGTCATGAAGAAGCGGATTCGCTTAAGACCAGGAATATTTACTGCAAGAGATTCCAGCTCTTCATGGTAAAGCAAGTACATGTCTTTTTCTCCAACTTCAGGGAAATCATAGACCCGTTTGATTTCCATCGGTTTTGTTTCAATCCATTCTCCGTTTTCCCAGTATCTGCCGTTCGCGGATACTTCGCGAATATTAATTTCTGGGTTGAAGTTTGTCGCAAATGGATAACCGTGGTCTCCCGCATTACAATCTAAAATATCAATGTATTCAATTTCATCAAAATGGTGCTTTAATGCGTAAGCAGAAAATACACCCGTTACGCCTGGATCAAACCCACTTCCTAAAAGAGCAGTGATTCCAGCTTCTTTGAAGCGGTCATGGTAATCCCATTGCCATTTATATTCGAATTTTGCTGTGTCTTCTGGCTCGTAGTTCGCTGTATCTAAGTAATTTGTTTTCGTTGCAAGACAAGCATCCATGATGGTTAAGTCTTGATATGGTAAGGCTAAGTTCATTACAACATCTGGTTTTACTTCTTCAATAAGAGCGATAAGCTCGTCCACATTATTAGCATCAACTTGAGCGGTCGTAATTTTCGTTTTTCCACCGTCTAGTTTCGCTTTTAAATCATCACATTTTGATTTAGTACGACTAGCGATGCAAATTTCTTCAAATACATCACTATTTTGTACGCATTTGTGGATCGCAACAGATGCGACTCCACCACAACCGATAATAAGTGCTTTTCCCATTATCCAATCCCCTATCTTCATAAAATTTTTACTAAAGAGGTAATCCCTATCAGCTTATGGAGTTCCCTGATTGTCATACATGTTTACCCACATAAAAAAGCAAGTGTCGCGCATAATACGCACACTTGCTTGGATATTTAAAATATTAAAAAGCATAAATCATCCATAAAAATTTACATGGATACACCTACGTTTAGGGTAATAACTAATTAATATTCAAATACATTTGATAGGACTCAGAGTCTAAATAGCAAATAATTACTTTTACCACTCTTATTGACCGTTTCACAAGTTGTGTGCTTATGCACTGGTTGTAAAGTAACCAACTTATAAAATTTGAGCTTTTAACTCAATCAATAAGGCAACTAAAGTTGCCAATCGGCATTTGACCCGGCGAACCGTTGCCTTAACTCCCCTTAAGGAAAGTGGTCAAAAATTATCTGCTTGGAAAGACTCAAATATGTTTGAATATTAGCTTCCCAAATCTTGATTTTAATATTAACAGCATGTTAGCAAAATAGCAATTAAGAAAATAGATTTAGGGAAAAATTTTGGTGTACATGATATGAATCCATATAATAGGGAAGGTCATCCAGCAAGAAACGCAAATCTCGATAAATACAAGATCACATGCAACCAAATAAGTAGGCGAGCCATTATTTTAAATCAATCAGCAGAAAGCATTGATCATCATTTTTGTTGGCATCTACATCTATGTTTAAGAGAGATGAAACAATTTGTTGCTTTGTTGTAGATAGTGGAGATGTAGAATATTTCCGCAACACAGCGCTTAGGTTATGGGTCCCTAAAGGTTCCGAGACTCCATCTGTATAAAGAAGTAATCTAGACCCGTTCTTATAACTTAGTCTAGTGGGTGTAAACTCAATACCCTCGAACATGCCTAAAGGAGGGCTGGATGAATGCAATTCCTTTTGCTCCCCTTTTAAGTCTTGGAATAGAGCAGGAGTATGTCCTCCGTTTATATACTCTATCGTCTTTCTTTTTGTATCAATAAGTAGATAGATGGCTGTGCAATAATGCCAGGCACTTTGATTGTTGTAAAACAGATTGTGCAAATGTTGATCTAACTCTTGCATGACCAGTTCAGCGGCTACCCCTTCAGAGATTAATCGGTGAAAAAGGGATTGTAAGGACATGGTTATTAATGCAGATGATATTCCGTGTCCCATTACATCTAATAAAATGACACCGTACTTATACGGGGTAATGTTGTAGACCCCAAAGATATCACCTGATAACTCGTGGGATGCACGGTAAAAGGATAAGATTTCAATTCTTTCATTTGTAATATCTCTGGTTAGGGCTGTTTCTTGAATCTTTTTAGCAAGTTTCAATTCCTTTTCTGTGTTTACTTTATAGGTGTGGTTTTGTTCATTTAACTTTTCAAGTTCTTTCTGCTTATCCTCAAGTGATTGAAGTGCTCCTTTTAATTCAATTAATGCTTTATTTTCTTTCTCATAGGCTATTTCTGCTTTTTGTTTAGCATGAAGCAATTCATCTTCTAACTTATTTCGCTTCCGTGTAGGAAAAAATATGCAAGATATAGTTTGGTTTTTTTTGTCGAGAGCTGCATTTAGTAATACAGGAATCTCTTCTCCACTATAAGAAATTAGCGTTAGGTGCATTTCTTCTATGAAATGTTTAGCCATAATGAGAGGCATAAAGTAAAGTTGAAAAAACAGCCGTGATGAGTTGGGGAGAATGGTATGAATATGTGTCCCTATAATCACTTCTTTTTGAGATGGGTAATCCAAAATTTTCATGAGCATCTCATTCACTGACAGAACATTTCCGTTTTTCGATAAAGTCATAAACCCACAAGGGGCCTTGTTTAGTTGTTCATCCATTATTGGGTTCACCTAAATATTGTCGATCATTCTTAGTTTTACCACATAAATATGCGCGTATAACAGAAACGGTTTCCTCTGGATCTGTCATGTGTGGGCAGTGACCAACCGCATTCATAAAAGATATCGTGCTATTTGGTAAATGCTCTATTAAGTACTCTCCTACGTTTCTAGGAGCAATAACGTCCTCGGAACATTGTAGAATATGAGATGGCACTGTTACAAGAGGTAAATCCTTACGATTATCAGCAAAGAAACAGGCATTAGCGAATGCTTGCGTAATTGCCGGGTCAGTGGAACAGAATCGATCCTCCAGCTCGTTTGCTACATCTTTGCGGTCAGATGTATTTAGAAGTGTGGAAGAAAACATATTAGCCCATCCGATATAATTTTTTTCCATCATATTTACCAAGTCTAGTAAATCCTGTTTCTCAAATCCTCCGTAATACTCTGGAGGATCATTAAGGTAGCGTGGGGATGGTCCAATCATAATTAAGTCAGAAAAATACTCTGGTTTTTGAAGGGAAGCGAGAACTCCAATCATACCGCTAACGGAATGACCAACAAAAATGGCATTTTTTACTTCCAGAGTAGAACAGATATCTAACACATCCTGTACATATCCTGACAAATGACTGTATTTCGTCGAATTAAAAGCAGATAGATCTGATTTCCCTAATCCTACATAATCAAAAAGGATAATTTGATAGTCTTCTTCAAATGAATCGGATACGTGGTTCCATACGGTTTGATCACAACCGAATCCGGAAGCAAAAATAATAGGTTGCTTCCCTTTTCCACGGATTTGTACATTATTTCGAGTAATAATTGATTGGTTGCTCACAAACTAACTCCCCTTAAAAGTTTTGTCTTGTAACATCATAACATTTTCCTGATAATTAAAGGAGGAAGGAGATTGAAAAATAGGAAAAAAACACATTTTTTTATAATAGTGCTACATACTACGAGCAGAAAGTTTGCAAAACAAGGCAAAAAGGTTTAAACCGAGAATGAAGGCAATAATCTTTGATACGAAAGGACGAGATAAAATGGAAAAATATACAAAACAATTTATTGCTGGTGAATGGGTGGAAGGTACAAGTAATAGTGTCGTTACGAACACAAATCCATATACTAATGAAGTGCTTAACGAAATTAAGGGAGCTTCCAAAGAAGATTTAAACCGTGCCTATGAAGCGGCTAAAGATGCTCAAAAAGCTTGGGAAAACAAAGGTCCCGGAGAAAAGAGAGCAGTCATTGAAAAAGCAGCACAGCTGTTTATTGAACGTAAAGATGAGGTTATTGATTGGTTAGTTAAGGAATCTGGAAGTACGAGATTAAAAGCAGAAATTGAATGGGGAGCAACTGTAGGAACATTGAAGGAAGCATCGTCTTTCCCATACCGTATGACTGGTTCCATTTTACCATCTGATGTTCCTGGAAAAGAAAATCGGATTTATCGATCCGCTAAAGGGGTCGTAACGGTTATTTGTCCATGGAACTTTCCATTAGTGTTAACAATGCGTTCTGTTGCTCCTGCACTTGCAACAGGAAACAGCGTGGTTCTAAAACCTGCATCTGCTACACCAATCACTTCAGGTTTTCTTTTAGCAGATATTTTTGAACAAGCAGGGCTACCGAAAGGAGTTCTTAGTGTAATTGTAGGGAAAGGCTCCGAGATTGGCGACGACATCGTGGAGCACCCTATTCCGAAGCTTGTATCCTTCACTGGTTCAACTGAAGTTGGCCGTAGAATTGGTGAGATTGCAGGGCGTACGCTAAAAGATGTGGCGCTTGAACTTGGTGGAAATAATGTCTTAATCGTATTGAAGGATGCGGATATAGAACGTGCGGCAGAAGCAGCGGCATTTGGTGCCTATTTACACCAAGGTCAAATTTGTATGTCCTTAAACCGCGTGATTGTGGATGAAAGTATCCATGATTCGTTCTTAAAAGTGTTCAAAGACAAGGTAAGTCAATTAAAAGCTGGAGATCCATCTGATCCAGAGGTTGCCGTAGGTCCATTAATTAACGCGAGTGAAGTGAAAAGAATCCAAGAGGAAATTGAAAGTAGCAAAGCAAAAGGTGCTAAAGTAGAAATTGGTGGACAAGCAGAAGGAAATGTTCTTTATCCAACGATTCTAAGTAACGTAACGAATGATATGGCGGTTGCTCAAAATGAAATGTTCGGACCTGTTTCCTCTGTCATTAAAGCGAAGGATGAAGAGGATGCTATTCGTATCGCCAACGATTCTCCATTCGGATTAAGTGGTTCTGTCTTTAGCGGGGACATTCATCACGGTGTGAAGGTTGCGAAACAAATCGAAACCGGCATGATTCATGTCAATGACCAGTCTGTAAACGAAGAAGCGCACGTAGCATTTGGTGGCGAAAAAGGCTCTGGTGTAGGACGCTTCGGTGGCGAATGGGCCATTGAGAAATTTACAACTGTTAAATGGGTTAGTGTTCAGGAAGAAGATCGTTTCTTCCCGTTCTTTAAACAAAATTAAGTTAAAAAATCCCTGTCTACATATGCGTAGATAGGGATTTTTATGAATGAATATTATTTCACCCATTTTACTATATCATCAATGTCTCTTCGAGTTTTAGGACGAGGATCCTGTTTTCGATATCCAAATGCAGCCATGACAGATATGCTGAAATGTCCGTCTTCCAGTAACCCTTCTTCCTCTAGAATTTCATTCATCTTCTCTATATTAAACCCTTCAATTGGACAAGAATCAATGCCAATTTGGGCTGCTGCTGTCATCATGTTGGCAAGGGCAATGTATGTCTGTTTGGATGCCCAATCATACAGCGGGCGATCTCCATCCAATAATTTAAAGTCGTCTCTTTGGAATTCTTCTACTCGTTCTAGAAATTTCCCTAACATTTCTTCAGGGAATTTGGAAACATTCAATAAGTGATCTTTTAAATATTTGGAGTCATAGACCGTGTCTACTTTTGTTCTTGCTAAATATACGACGAAATGACTTGCATCAGGAAGTTTACTGAAAGCCCCCCAAGAAGAATGCTTAATCTTATCACGAAGCTCAGGGTTTTGAACAACGACGAAGCGCCAGGGCTCAAAACCGAAGGAGCTTGGGGATAAACGGCCTGTTTCTAAGATGAAACGGAAGTCGTCATCTGATATTTTTTTGTTGGGGTCGAACTCTTTGGTCGCATGTCGAAATGTAAAAGCATCAAGAATGTCTTTTTTTAATTCATTTTTGTCACGCATTTTGTCACACTCCTTTCTATTTGTATAACGTATTTTTCCCTAGTAAATCAATTATTACGCTTTGGGTACACTAATAGAAATTCTTTATAGGAGGAAACGGAATGTTAATCGAGGGACAAATTATATCAGGGGAATTTGATTCTACTGTCAATGAATTCTCCTTAAGAAAAGTAAAAAACGTATCCACCGTAACTACAATAAAAGAAAATCAATTAACTAACCTTTATCACTACTTAAAAAAGCACGAAAATGATATCGATGGTCAAATTATCACACTATATGATCAGATTCCAATCCTCTTGACTCAAGAAGAGGTTCATTTATTTTTAAAGGATTTGGATCAGGTTCAATCTATGTATCATTAACATGAAAAATCCTGTATAGAGAACAATCTCTACACAGGATTTTTCGTGTGGATTCTTTATCCTAAAAGCTTTAAGGATTCACGGTTGAACGCCGGAATATCCTTTGGCTCGCGACTTGTAACAATATTTTTACTTACTACAACCTCTTCGTCTTTATAGGTAGCGCCAGCATTTTTTAAATCATTTCGAATCGATTTATAACCTGTCATGTCGACTCCATTAAGAAGATCTGTATCAATTAATACTTGAGGCCCATGACAAATTGCGAATACAGGCTTGTCTGCTTCCATAAATGCTTTTGCAAACTCACCAAAGCGGTCATCCTCCCGCAGTTGGTCAGGAGAAAATCCTCCTGGAATTAATAATGCATCAAAGTCTGAAGGTTGAACGTCTTCGATCGACTTATCTATGCTCACTTTTGTATCCTTTTTACCAGTAACTACTTTTTCAGAAGGCTTGCCAATTGTAATAACCTCATGTCCAGCCTCTTTATAGGCTTGTACCGGCTCTGTATATTCTACATCCTCAAAAAGGTTGGTGATAAGTGTTGCGATTTTTTTGCCCATCTTGCATCCTCCTTTATGTTGTACAAGTTATGTTGTGTTACTTTATATTCCCTGAACAAATTCTATTAAAACTAGGAAATAAGGAGCCAACTTAAAGGTTCATCTCCTGTTTTTCATCTATCTGTTGCTTGGAAACACGATTGTGGAGTTTCAGCATGACGACTGCAATAGAAGTAGCAATGATGGCTCCGACGATGACATCACCAGGGTAATGAACGCCAACCCAAATTCTAGAAAATCCAACTAGGCTAGCCAACATCACCCAGCTTTTCTTCCATTTGCTCAAAAATAAGCTAAACATGATACAAAATGAAAAAACTAAAATCGTGTGATCGCTAGGAAAGGAATTGTTTACTTCCTTTTCTATTAGTTTATGGACACCTTCTAGTTCCGCAAAGGGCTGAAGATTTTGATGCAGTTGACCGGCAATTTTTCCGATCGATACGGATATAAGGGCAGTAATGCTTGCGTAAAGCACCATAATTCTTTCTTTCTTTCTTTTTTCCAAAAATGAGAAAGGCAATAGCGGCGACTCCAATGATGTATAGCATATAGTCTGCAATAAAGGCTAGGACTGGATTTAGAAACGGTACTTCTTTGCTAAGATTATAAATCCAACGAAAAACTTGGACGTTAACAGCTTGAATATCCATGTTTGATTCCTCCTTCTTCCTAACGAAATTATACGTGTTTATAGAAGAAAGAGGAATCCTTGACCTTATTCTTTTCCTTCGGCAGCTTGTCGCAAATACTTTTTGTCTTTCATAAACAGACTCCAGAAATAAATGAATCCAGGGAACAGAATAGCAAAGCCGACGATATAGGTAGTGAACACCGCTCGAAAGGAGTTCGGGTCTGTAAATGCAGCGTGTATCGTGATGTCAGGATAAATAATATACGGTAAATGGGCTTTTCCGTACACATAGCTTGCGATTAAGTATTGAATTGTAATCGTGATGACCGAAAGTCTAGGCATTCCACGAACCCCTTTTTCAAAAAAGGACGGAAGAAAGACTCCTAGTCCTCCCATAATAAAGAATGTTACCGATACGAGCAGAAGCGGAAGATCTTGTAGCATTCGACTATACAGCCAAGCTGCTTCATGCTTTAACGTGTACATCACTAAAAAGGCCATGGCCAATGTAATGGGACCTAAAATTCTCGCGTCTCTCAGATAGACTTTGTATGCATCCATCTCCCTAGAAACCTTTGAATAATCCGCTAGCAATAGAGAGGAGAGAAACAGCGTACTGCAGATTGCAAATCCGATAAAGGCATATTCGTTCGGGCTCGTAAATAGCCTTTGGAGATTAAGATTGGCTACTCCATCTACCACATCTATGTAATGGCCGTGGGTGATGGGAAGGACACTGATTAAAATGCCGGGAATAATGATGCCACTAATACCGGATATGTACGTAAGTGGTTTACGGTATTCTGTTGCAATGTTTGAAAATACTAGGAAAGCACTACGTAGAGCAAGTAAAAGTAAAATCATGCTACCTGGCACTAGAAGAATCGTTCCGAGCGTGTACGTAGCTTTAGGAAAAAGGCTATAGATAGCCACTACTAAGGCAACGATAAATGTGTTCGTGACCTCCCATGTTGGAGATAGATAACGATTCGCGATATTGGTCGCTTGTGTTCGATCGCGATTAAGATAAATCATGGACCAGAACCCTGCTCCAAAATCCATGGTGGCCATAACAGCGTAAATGAAAACAAATCCCCATAATACGGTGATTGCCAGTAATGCATCAGTCATATTTTCCGCCTCCTACTAATCGTTTGTACGGTATAAGAGCAATCCTTTTTCCTCTGCTCGTTTAAAATCATCCATTACGGTATTTTTTCGGAAGTAATATAGAAGCACGGAAACAACCGCGACAGCTAAGATAAAGTAAATAATGATAAATAAAATAGAGAGAACTCCTAAGTTATTTGCTTCTGTAGCAGCTTCAGCTGTTTTTAACACTCGGTATATGACCCAAGGTTGTCGTCCTGTACAAGCAAAAATCCATCCAGCTTCAATTGCAATGAGTGATAAGGGGCCGGACAATATTAGAATCAAAAAATAAAACTTCGGGAAACGCTCTTTTTTGAGTAGCTTCTTCCATATAAGGCCAGAAAACGAGATGAAAATGAGGAGAGAGCCAATCCCGACCATCAGGTTAAATAGTGTGTGAATATATAACGGAGGCCAAAGCTCTTCTGGGAAATCGTTTAATCCGACGACCTCTGTTTCAAAGCTATTTCCTGCCAAAAAGCTCAATGCCCATGGAATTTCAATGGCTCCTTTCACTTCTTGTGTCTCCTTGTCTGTAAATCCACCGATTGCCAGTGGCGCATGGGATTGGGTTTCAAACAACCCCTCTGCAGCAGCTAATTTCTCTGGCTGATATTCATGTAGGAATTGGGCGGATTCGTGCCCGTTAATAGCGGTTAAGAAGGAGAATATGGCCCCCATTACTAAGCTAACCATCAAGGCTCTTTGGTGAAACTTATACAACCGTGATCCATACTTATTCTTCAGCATTTTATAGGCAGATACAGAGGCGACAATAAACGCTCCAACGACATAAGCGGAGAGGGCCACATGTAGAGCAGTGACTCCAAAGCCTGGATTGAAAAATGCTGCCCATGGATCGACGTCAACAATTTCACCGTTCTCGATTCGAAAGCCAGCAGGTGTACCTTGGAAGGAGTGGACATTTGTAATTAAGACGGCAGATGCCAATGCGCCAAGAGCAACCAAAGTAAGACTGACAATACGCATCCACGGCTTGATTCGCTCTGCTGCATACACATAAATGGACATAAATAGTGCTTCCACAAAGAAAGCATAGATTTCGATTTGGAAGGGTAGTGGCATAACTCGACCGATAACCTCCATAAACCCTGGCCATAGAAGCGATAACTGAACCCCGGCGATGGTACCAGTTGGAATTCCGACCCCAAGTAATACAGCGAAGGCTTTCGTCCAACGTTTCGCCATCACCACATATTCATAGTTCTTCGTTTTTTGATAAAGGAGCTCTGCTGTCAAAATCATTAAGGGAAGCCCTACTCCGATTGTTGCAAAAATTATATGAAAGGCCATGGTTGTGCCAAATAAAGATCGAGCTATTAAAACATCATCCATCATTCGTTTCTTCCTCTCGTCATATTTACACGACCTATTATTTTCCACCAGTGGGATAGTTATGTATTGGAATATAAAACTTCCTTTTATAGTCTTACTGTGAAACATGTGAAACAAGATTTTTCGGGTGGTGACAGGCACCTGTCGAATGGGTTGGTATGATATAATAGGACTACCAGATTGTTTCGGAGGCGGTTCATGTGATTGAGGTTATTACTTATGCGGAATGCGTAATTCGAATACACACGAAGGAAGATATAGAACAGTCTATTCGGAATGAGCTTCTATCTCTCCCGGATTGTATCGTTACAGAGGAGGTTGTCTCTATATCGAAGCCTAGCTTTAATACGTCGAATGGATGCCTAGAAACACAGGTGCTAGCAAGGTTTGTATTAAATATTCCGGAAGAAGCGCAAGAAAAGAAAAATGTAGAAGAATATGTAGAAGATATTGTTCCTTTCTTGAAAAGGTACGTTCCAAAATGTAATGATGTGGTACATACAAAAATTATTCAGATGAAACGAGTTCTTGAACCATAACTAAAGCTTCAATAAACCACGGTTTATTGAAGCTTTTTATTAAATAAGTTTCGATATTTTTTTGGTGTAATTCCTTCTATTTTGCGAAAAGTAGCTACGAAATGACTTACATCATTAAACCCAACCTGTTCCGCGATTTCTTTTAAAGGGATGCTATGATCTGCCAACAGCTTCTTTTTAGCTTCTCTAATCCGAAGCTGAATGAGGAAGGAGTATGGACTAATTCCAAAGGTTCCACGAAAGATTGTCGTTAAATACTGAGAGCTCATTTTCATAATATCCGCCATTTCCGCCAATCCAATATTCTCGGAATAGTGCTCTTCTAGCCATTCAACAACAGGCTTAATTTTATCGAAGGAATCGGATAAAGATCGTTGCATTTTTAATTTTCCGTACTGCTTAAGCATAATAATAAAACTATATAAATCACGGGACAATTCTAACTTAGTAAACTCAGAATCTTTCTCGACCTTCTTTAGCATGTCTAGAAGTAAAGAAGAAAAAGGAACGTCATCAGATTCTGTGTAAAGTGCGGAAAAGTTAAGCTCCAAAGAGTTTAATATAGAGTCGACAGAGGAACCACCGAACGTCACATATAAGGTGGACCATTTAGTCCCGGTAGTTCGATAGGAATGAGGAGTAAATGGCGTTAAAAAAATTCCTTTGCCGGGAGTTAAAATATATTCTTCTCCTGAAAAGGAAAAGGATCCAGTACCTTCTAACGTTTGTAGCCAGTGATAATATGGATATCCTTCGGGGCGTGCAAAATCTTCTTCCTGCGGATTGAATCCAATGCTTTCAATAAATAAAGGTAACGATTTTTCAATTGTAGAAAAGGTATGGCGGATTTTTACGTTCTCCATAGAAATCTCCCCTAGGACACAACACTTTTTATTATTATAGCAAAGACCTGGAATTTCCCAGGCCTTTATTTACTATTCATTGACTACTCTTCAACACGACGACACCGTATCCTTCCAGCTCTATCTTCCCACTCATTTCTTGATCTGTTAGTAGATTCGTATGGGTTTGACCTTCTATTAATTCAATCTGTTGAGCGGAATCATCAAAGTTCATTACGAATAAATAATCGTGAACCCCATCGCTTCTTTTCTGTACACTCACTTTTTTTGGTATGTCTAATAACGGGGGGAGAATCCCTAACTCGTCCATAAGCCTCTGATAAAAATCGTCCTGAAACTTTGCACTATTTCGTGATGCGAGATAATACGCAGAACCGCTTCCTATCCTATTCTTTGTGACAGCAGGCGACCCTTTATAAAAGTCATGTCTAAATTCTGCTAACACTTCGGCTTGTTCTGCGTGAATAACTTCACAGTAATCTCGTGCGGCGTAAACCGCAGCTCCATTCGCGGTCTCGGTATCTATGAATTGCACTTCGTTGAATTGCGTTTCATAAAGGGAATCAATTTCCTCCACCCAAATCCCTAATACGTTACGGAGAGGCCCTGGGAAGCCTCCTAAGAAACAAAGGTCATTTTCATCAACAATCCCACTCCAGTAAGTGGCAACAAACGTACCACCATCCTCGACGAACTGTTCAATTCGCTCGGCAACTCCTGGTCGAACCATGTAAAGCATAGGAGCGATGACTAATTTGTAATCCGATACATCTTGATCCATAGATATGATATCAACGGGAACTCCTTTTTTCCAGAAAGCTTGGTAATGCTGCTGGCACGTTTTAATGTATTCTTTGTTTTCTCTTTTTAATGCTTGAGCATCGTCGATTGCCCATTGGTTTTCCCAATCATAAATAATCGCAACCTCTGCTTGTACAGCCGTACCCACTACATCTTGAATCTTTTCTAAAACGTGTCCAACTTCGGTTACCTCACGAAATACTCGAGTATGCTCATGTCCGGCATGGTCCACCACCGCACCGTGAAACTTTTCAGAAGCTCCGCGTCCTTTTCTCCATTGGAAATACATGACGGAGTCGGATCCGTGTGCGATAGATTGCATGGAGGATAACATATGCATGCCTGGTCGCTTGGCCCGATTAATCGTATGCCAGTTTACGAGACTAGGTGTACTTTCTAAAATAAGAAACGGTTGGCCACCTTTTAACGAGCGGAACAAATCATGGACAAACGCCACATCTCTAGCAAGCTCCCAGTTTTCCTGGTAGCTACTATGCCAAGCTGGATAGCTATCCCACGTCACAACATCTACTTCCTGTGCAAACCTTTGATAGTTTAAGCCAAGATACGGTCCCATCTTAGGATAATCCCCCATAAAGTTCGTCGTTACGGGGATATCCGGCGTGATTTCTCTTAGCGGAACAATTTCATTTTTATAAAAATCAATCGTCTGATCTGTCACAAACCGTTTCCAGTCGAGATTATGTCCGTGCACTTGGTACTCGCCATGTGGTGCTGGAGATTCGATTTGATCCCAGTCAGTAAAGGTATGACTCCAGAACCCTGTCCACCAGGCATGGTTTAAGTGATCTAATGTTTTATATTTTTGTTTCAGCCAGCTACGAAAAGCATCTTGGCACAAATCACAATGACATTCCCCACCATATTCGTTCGATACGTGCCACATGATTAAGGCAGGGTGATCTTTGTACCGTTCTGCAAGCATACGATTTAAAGCAGCTGTCTTTTCTCTGTAAACTGGAGAGGTAAAACAATGGTTATGTCTTAACCCGTGCAGATTTCGAACCCGATTGCTTTCCACTCTTAATACTTCCGGGTATTTTTGGGAGAGCCATGCAGGCCTGGATCCACTTGGTGTTGCCAAGATGACGTGGGACCCATTTTCCGCAAGGTCATCCATTATTTTATCTAACCATTCAAAGGAGTAGTTCCCTTCTTCTGGCTCGATGGCTGCCCAACTAAATATATTAATCGAGAATGTATTACATTTCGCTAATTTCATTAGACGAAGATCCTCTTCTAAAATATCTGGATAGCGGAGCCATTGATCCGGATTATAATCTCCTCCATGCATAAATCCTTTTACACTTTTATGAATGGTTGGATATTTCTTAGCCATAGCGAAAACTCCTCACATCGTTGTTTTATTGGTTTGGCGTTAGCCTTTTACTGCACTGCCAAGCATGCCGGCAATGAAATGTCTTTGTAATAACAAGAAAAAGATAATAATTGGGATAGTGGCGATGGAAATGCCTACCATGATTTGACCGTAGTCAATCATCGAAATCCCTATTAAACTAGATAAAGCCACTGGAAATGTGTACATTTCCGGAGAGTTAACGGCTACTAATGGCCACATAAAGTTGTTCCATTGCATCATAAACAGGTAAATGGACGTAGCAGCAAGAGCTGGCTTCATCGATGGTAATACGACCGACCAAAAAATTCTAAATTCGCCAGCACCGTCGATTCTAGAAGACTCAATAAGAGAGTCGGGAAATGCTAAAAAGTTTTGTCTCATTAAAAAAATGGCAAATGGAAAGCAAAGCTGTGGTGCTATCAGTGCAAAGTAAGTATTTAATAGATTAAATTCTGTCATCATACGAAACAACGGAATAATCGTTGCTTGGTATGGAATCATCATAGAAAGCACAAACGTCATAAAGATAGTATTTCTACCTCTAAATTTAAATTTGGACAGGGCGTACGCTGCAAATGTACAAACCAATAAAGATAACACAACAAATACGAGAGAGACAAAAAGAGAGTTAAATAGAACTCGAAAAATGCCAATCGAATCATTAAGATTCGTTAAGTTTGTCATGAACTGATCGCCAAATGTTAAGGTTGGTGGGTTGGTAAACATTTTACTTGTATGATTGGTTGATCCAACAAACATCCAATAAAACGGAAAGATAGAGATGAACAAAAACACAAGTAAAAAGAAATACAAGAACACTTTCGATACTAGTTTGTTTGTTTTTTGACTTGTTTTTTTCATCTTAATCATCTCCTGCAACTTTTAATTGGATATAAGATAGGATAGCGACGATGACTACAATGATATAAGCCATTGCGGACGCATATCCAAAATCAAAATAACTAAAACCAACGCGATAAATATAAAGTCCTAAGGTTAACGTTGCATCAGCTGGACCGCCATTGGTTAAATTATACGGTTCATCGAATAACTGCAACGTGGAAATGGTTGAAATGATAGCCGTGAATAAAATGACTGGTTTTAACTGTGGAATTGTTATGTTTAAGAACTGTCTAAACTTACCTGCACCATCTAAAGATGCTGCTTCATATAATTCTTCTGGTATATTTTGCATCGCAGCTAAATAAATTACCATGTTATAACCAGTCCATCTCCAAGTCATTGCCATAATAATGGAGAATTTTGCCCAAAACGGGGTGGATAGCCATTTAATGTTTTCTACTCCGAACAACGCTAAGAACTGGTTGATAAGCCCGGTATCTTGGAGCATGATGGAGAACAGAATGGCATAGGCAACTAAGGACGTTACTGCAGGCATAAAGAAACCTACTCGAAAAACTCCTCGTAGTTTTAGAAGTCTACTATTTAAGGCATTTGCTAGAACAAGAGCAAGAAATAGCATAATCGGTACTTGCACAATCAAGAAAATGAATGTATTTTTTAATGCCTCATAGAAGACGCTATCTTGAAATAAACGACTGTAATTGGCAAGTCCAGCAAAAACATACGTCCCGCCCTCTAATTTTTGAAAGCTTAAGATTAAGGAAGCTACAATTGGATAGGCGGTAAAGCATAAGAATAATAGGATTGCTGGAGCTAAAAACAGATAGGGCGTGAGCCGTTTGTATGACATCTCGTTTTCCTCCAATGTTTACTACCGTGTTGATATCTTAACTAAAGTAAGGAAAGAGAAAAGATAAGGGGACATCTTTTCTCTGCTTCCTCATATAATCCATTATTTTAATCTTGTTTCTACACGATCCTTCGCACTCTCTAACGATTTTTTGGGATCTGTACCATTTACGACTTCTGCTTGAGATTTAACTACTTCCTCACGAGCTACTACATCATTAACGGTATAGTTTACAGAAGGAATCTTATCCATTTGTCCTGCGAAGAACTCCCATGCTTTTTGTCCACCAAAATATTCAAGCTCTTGAGAGAATAGCTCAGAATCATAGACTGGTGCATAAGTAGGGAATAAGCCGCCTTCCATCGCAATTTCTTGTGCTTCATAAGAAGTAACGAAGAACTCTAGGAAGTCGTATGCTAAATCTGCGTTTGGACTTTTAGCGTTAATCGTGAAGGAGCTCCCACCTTGGTTAGCTGCTCCACTTCCATCCTCACCGAATGTTGGAAGCGGCATGACACCCCAGTTACCTGCAGAATCTGGAACTTGTTGTTCTAATGTTCCGATTAACCATGCCCCAGCCATTGCGGTAGCCGTTTGCCCTTCTGATAGGGAGGTTACCCATGGACTCCAACCGTTTGTACCAATTAGTAGATCATTTTCCGCTAAATCTTGGAATAAGGTTGCAGCGTTGATGGACTCCTCTGTTGCGATGGTCGTCTCTTTATCTCCGTTAAAATAACCCATACCTTGTTGGCTTAATAAAATGGTATAAACGGTAGACTCATTGGCATCGTAGCTTAGCATCTTCACACCAGTTGCTTCTTTAATTTTCTTACCAGCTTCAACGTAGTCATCCCATGTTTTGATTTGACTTGCATCAACACCCGCTTGTTCAAATAAGTCTGTACGGTAGAAAAGTCCAACTGGACCTGCATCAAACGGGAATGCGTATATATCTCCTTCATAAGAAACGCTATCGATCTTATAAGATGGGAATTGATCTTTGTGTTTATCAAAGCCTTTCTCAGAAAGATTAACGAATGCATCTGGGAAGTTATAGAAAAGTCCAGATAGACCATCATCTACATTTAACATTGCATCTGGTAATCCTTCATTTCCTGCTTGTAAACCAATTTTTAATTTCTTATCAATATCTTCATTATTCATTTCTACAACGTTAAGCTTGAAATCTGGATGTTCCTTTTTATATAGTTCTCCAGCTTTTTCTAGAACGGGTACGTTAATATTTGTAGCCCACATTGTTAGTTCACCTTTGGTGCTTTCTCCTTCATTGCTCGATGCCTCTCCGTTATTCCCTCCACAAGCGGTTAACGCAAAAGCTGCAATTAGTAGGAAGCTGAACACTAATAGAGTTTTTTTCATTTCTGACCCTCCATTTTATTAATAAACTAAAGAAAACAATGGAAGCATAATTTATTTTATGTTTCCTGTTATGTTCGAGTATAAAGCGTTTTCAATAAGGATGGAATATAATAATTTTCATAATTAATATAAGAATATGAAAGTATAAAAGCTAGAAAGGGATAGTTTGTTTGATTGGTGGCATCAAATAAAAAAGAGAGATTGTAAGCACAATCTCTCCAATAGGATAAGAAACACATTTTTATTTTCTTTGTTAGCGAATTGCTGTGAAACAAACTGTGAAACAAGATTTTTCGGGTGGTGACAGGCACCTGGTTATTTCTTCACAAACATCTGTACCCATTGGTAACCGGACTTTTCAAATCCGACTCCGATGTGAGTGAAATTCTCGTCTAATATGTTGGCGCGGTGTCCTTCACTATTCATCCAAGCGTTCACTACATCTTCTGGTGACTGTTGACCTTGCGCAATGTTTTCGCCGGCAGCTTGATACGTAATCCCAAAATCACGCATCATATCAAACGGAGAACCGTATGTTGGACTCGTATGAGAGAAATAGCCTTTATCATGCATGTCTTTTGCTTTTGTTCCTGCTACGTTATTTAAGTCCGGGTATGCTTTGAGCGGTGGTAATCCTTCTTTTTGTCTTTCCGCATTTGTTAACTCAATAACAGCAGTGACAAACTCATGGGTTCCTTGTGTTGTGTTTTTGGGAACTTGTTTGCTTGGCTGCTGCTGAGCTTGTGGTTGCTCACCTTGATTATTTTGATTTTGCTGATTGGTTCCTTGTTGTTGGTTTCTATCAGTCCCTTGTTTCGTACGGAATTCATACTTTTTGTCCTGAATCTTGATAGGTTCTGTTTCAGGGTAGTTTTGACTATTCGAATCCGTTCTTAAGCTGGAGATATTAAGGTTTCGATCTCCGCGATTATCCATTGCTTGGTCATTATTATTACAGGCAACTAATAGTCCAAAAAACAGTGCGACGACAGTAAAAATAAGCTTATTCATTTTCATAGTTAGAAAAATCTCCTTTTCTTTTTGTTAGTATTTTTTCTAACTTTGACGAAAATAAATTGGTAATTTTTTGCATGGGTGTATTCTTAGTAATTAACGTATCTCCATTAGGTGAATACAATGACTTTTAAAAAAGAGTAAAAAGGATGGAGACTATGGAACGTTATTTACCAGTTAATATCAAAACCGAAGTAATCACTGGTGGTCCAAGTAAAAATGTATTTTACCCTCAGGTTACAGGGATGAAGAATGAATCTTTCCAATCATACATGAACCAACAAATTGTGGATCTGACGCAGGCGCTTATTGATCTTCAGTATGGAAATATGCCTTCTACTGTAGAAGAGGTAATTGGAGAGTATGAGGTGAAAAACAATCAACGCCAAGTGTTGAGTCTATCCCATTCCAATTACACGTATCATAGGCAGGCTGCCCACGGAATGACCTATATAAAATCTTTAACATTTGATCTGAAAGAAGAAGGACTCTGTTCTTTGAAAGGCTTATTTAAGCCAGGTAGTGATTATGTTCAAAGGCTTTCCACGATTATTAAGGCACAAATAGAAGAAAGAGATATTCAGCTTTTAGAGCCGTTTACAGAAATTAATCCAAATCAGGACTATTATATTGCGGATAAAGCAATTGTTATCTATTTCCAGCTTTATGACATCACCCCGTATGTGTTCGGCTTTCCGATGTTTCCGATATCGGTCTATGAGATTCAGGACATCATAGAGGAGGACGGTCCTTTGGGAAGAATGGCAACGAATAAGTAAATCTCTAGCTTAAGTGAACGATCCTGTGAAACAAAATGTGAAACAAGATTTTTCGGGTGGTGACAGGCACCACCCGGTTTTTAATCGTAGCGATATGATGGGGGGTGTATTATACTTTCTATTAGGAGGAGATTGTGATGGGTAGACATGCGAAAGTAATTGAAACAGATAACATTGACCGAAGAGAATTGGGTTATTACTATACACCCGATTTTGTCGCTAAGTATATGAGCCATCGCCTTCTTATGCTCCATCCACATGGACATAAGGTGTTGGATCCGTGTGTTGGAAAGGAAGAGCTCGTTGAGGAATTTTTAGCTCGTGATAAAGAGGTAGTTGGGATTGATGTATTTCAACATAAAGAAACCTATACATGTCAGTTTATTCAACGCGATTTCATCGCTTTTTATGAAGAAATAAAACAAGATGGCCAGCTTACGATGGACTCCCTATTACAGGAAGGAAATCCTGAAGCTAGACGAGAATATGATTACATCATTGCGAATCCACCATACAACTGCCATGAGGTTAACTATATAAAAAATAATAAAGCTGCGTTAAAAAGTCTTTTTCATGATGTCGGTGTACATAACATGTATAGCATGTTCCTGTCCGCTATTATAGATATTGCAAAAGAAGGCGCGATGATTGGCTTAATTACGTATGATTCGTTTTTTACGTCAAAAGCACATACGGACCTGAGAAAGAAGATTTTGAAGGAATGCACGATCCATGAAATTACGATGTGTCCAACAGATTTGTTCCATGACCAAGATGCAGATGTGAGAACGAGCATTATTTTCCTGCAAAAAGGAAAGCAATACCAGGGACAAGTAGCGGTTTCGAATCGTCCACCTAACCGGGTAATCTTTCAGGACCAACTGAAGAGTCAGCTTCAGCATGGAAACAAGAAGTACTTCGAATTGGAGGATATTGTCCTAACCAACCCCAATGACAATGACGAATTTATTATAGAATGTCCGGATGATATTCGCGTCCTTTTTTCCGAGAAGAGACTAGGAGAATTGTTCAAATGTGTAACGGGAATTTCGACGGGAAAAGACGAGCTTTACTTGTCCAAAGAAAAAAAGGATCCGTTTACGATTCCATTTTATAAAAATCCTGGAAAAAACCGATTTTATACCGATAACCAACTATATTTGCATAAGGATTTTTTAAGGTTCGATGCAGAGATTAAGAATTTTATGGTTCGGAATAAGTCGTTGTTGTTCCAACCAGGGATTACATGTTCTTCCATGGGAGTAGCGTTTACTGCTTCTCGGTTGCCGGAACATGCAACGTATGGGGTGAATGCGAATATCATTTGCGAAGACAAAGACGCTTGGTGGCTGCTTGCTTATTTAAATTCTGACTTAGTTACCTATCTCGTACGAGGGATTATGATACGCTCCAATATGATTACGTCGGGGTATGTATCCCGAATTCCAATTCTTCCTATGGATTCGGCTATTAAGGCTACCTTAGAAGACTTAGCAAAATCCGCTTATCATAAGGCAAAAGAAAATCAGTCTTTTGAAGCTGAACTAGAAAATATCAATCGTGTTATTTATGAGCAAGCAAAGGTTAGGAAGGAAACTATAGAAACTATTAAGAGATTTAATGAAAATTTAATCGCAAACACGTAGAGCTTGGACTTAGTCCAAGCTCCTTTTATTTAAGTATTCCTTTTAATTGGGCAGTCGATAATTCAAGAGAACGAGCAATTTGATCTGTATTTTTTCCAGCTTTTACTTCTTTATCTACAAGCTTTTGGATTTTTGTTTTTCCACCTAATTTTGCGATTTTGTTTTGTTCTTTCAGCTCTATAAGAAACTCAGCATTAGTACGAGGCACCATAGCAGTTAAATCCTTATATTTACTGGATTGTAGATTTCCGTTATTACTAGGATTTACATAGACGTCTGGAATCCATGTGGTTGGACAGACTAGACATTTTACTAATTCGACGTGCATGTCATCCGTGAAACGAATTAGAAAGGTTGCCACATAAAGCTTACAGTCCACATTTTCCTCAAGGAAATCGATTAATCCAATTGCTTTGGAAATATCATCCTTATTAACTTTGCCATCAATCACAGCTGATTTTATATTTACAAAGGACTTTGCCCCGGATTGGAGGTCGAACTCGAAATCATAAACGCCTACTTCTGATTGAGCGGGGGAGACAGATTTAAAGCCATACTGACTACCGTACATCTCAAGGTTTTGGCTAATCACTTCCTCGATAATTCGCCATACAGTACGACCTTTTCCAGCCTTTCTCCAGCCGTAAGGCATCAATTCTTTGCTCGCAATCGGGATGTATTTAATTCGGTCTTTAATTAGTTGGTTAATGCTAGTTTCAAGCAATTCTCGCTCTTGTCTAATGGTTTGCAAGATAGTGTCTCGATTCAAAGCGGTTCCCTCCATATATGCTAGATACTTTGTATCATACCATATGGCATCGTAAGGAATCGTTGTATATTTTTCCAGGTTAAGGAGAGGGAAGCTGAGAAAATGTTCCCCATACTTCTTTGGCGGAATATGGGAACGATTGAAAAAAGATGAGGATAGGAGCGTTATCTAGATAAGGGGTTGTGTTGAACAAATGGTTGTCTCCATAGCGAATTGCTTCGAGAGCAAGAGGGAGCTCTCTTCGGAAAATTTGTTCACGAATGCGCGCTGTTTCATTGTCAAACTGTCCACCATTGATAAGAACATACACATAGAGAAAATAGGTGTTCTGGATGTTCCTCCACTCGGCAAACACTTCATCTCTTACTTCCGTTAATTTTTCGTAGGCATAGGTATCGTCAATGATTAAGAATAGTTCCCCGGTTTCATCCGAGTGCGTTAAGGTGTATTTTCGACCATCAATTGGCGCGCGTTTCGTAATACCATTTCGAAATTCTACATGTAGCTTCGAAGGGATCCAATCTTCGCATTTCATCACCCCATTCATTGATCTGTTGTTATATGTATGAATTAAAGGTGTGAAACAATTCGTGAAACAAGATTTTTCGGGTGGTGCCTGTCACCACCCGATTTTAGTTGTCCACTTTTTTAATAAACTTTTATAGAAGGGGATTCTTTTATAGTCCGCAGGAACGGAGGTTGGGTCATCTATTCCGTTTACAAGTAAGGTGATTTTAAAGCGTTGACCCGGTTCGTCCATGAAATAGGAGCCGAGCTTAAACAAATCTGCTTTAGAAAATAAATCGTGGAGTCTAAGATTAATCTGACGGAATGCTTCCATATCCATATCGCGCGTATAACCAATATTAATAATAAGCTGTTTGCCATCTGTAAAGTCTTCTGGTAGATAGGGTGTTGAGATTAAATACTTCAATGGTTCATCAAATGTATCGCCTTCTACTGTATGTACGAATAAAGGACCTCTGTTTTCTTTAATGAACGTCTCAATGTCCTGGTAGTCAATGTTCATTTCACCTGTTTGCTCCACTATTTCTCTAAGCGTATCAATAGTGTTTTCTTCAATCGCGTTAAAGGTTTGGTTTGCGTCGTGAATCGTTGTATTAGGATCGATTGTTTCCATAAGACCATCACTACTAAAATAAATGACCGCATCACAAAGCTCTTTCATTCGAAAATACTGCATCGTTGCTGTTTCAAATCGTTTCTTTCCTTCAAACCGAAAAGGAAAACGAAAAACACCGATTAGAAGAGCGTGACTCTCCTTAACTTCGCTCAATTGCTCTATTAAATCATCCGTTTCGCTAGGATTTCCACCTATAAATCGATAAAAACATAAATCATTCGGCTCTAGCTCGTCCATCTTTTTTTCGGATTGCAGTATGTCGCTATTCATTTGATAAATACTAACAGATGTCCCCATAATGCTTCTCCCCAGTCCGTTTTTTGTTCATTATAAAGGAGCATTCTTATAAAACCTGTCAGAGCCTGTCGAGAAAAATGACTAGTTTTGTTGAAGCATAATAACGGGTTATTGATCCCTTTAATAACATATAAAAAGACCCTCTAGTCATCAAACTAATAATGACTAGAGGGTCTACTTCTACTTTGCTTTCTTCAGGTTCCCCGAAACTAAAATATCATAGATATCACGTTCGATGATGCGAGTGAATCTTTTCTCTGCTTGATAATTAACAATCTTTTCTATCGTGCTGAAATGAAAATCGCGCTCTACTATTTCTAAAAGAATTCGAATTTGTAATGCAATTCTCTTAATTTTTATCGTTGTAAAGAAATCTTGGTAGGAGTTTTCGTATAATGTTTGTTCAATGAGATTCGCTACTTCTTTGTTCGCAAGAGTTCCGTTCTCCACTAGGCGGATAAAACCTGATGCGACTTCTTTAGACTTTGTAGAGTCACCTGCTAACAGGGTGTCGATTAATACTTCTTCAGGTGAAGGGGTATAAAGAACAACATCCTCTCCCGTTCTAGGAACAAGCTTATACGAACCGAAATCATAGGTGAGAATGCCAGTTATCGATTCATAGGTTTTTCCAACTTCTACAAAGCTGTTGTTATCGACAATGAACTCTCCAGTTTTATCGGAAGCAAAGTACTCCCCGTGCTCTGCATTCCCATCGATTGTAACCATGGAAAGGGTAACAAGTTGACCTTCAAGTGACTCTCCTACATCTGCAGAAGTAATGTTCTTCGCTGTAGGGATGCCCACTTCCGATTCTATTACTTTTACCTCGTAATCTACTAGCTCAGATAAACCATAGTATTCTTTTGTTGTTCCAACTACTTTCACTTTATCTCCAACATGGGCATCTACTTCTGTGCCATATAAAGCAATTCCAGCTGTGTCATCTTGAATATAAGTCATATCATCAAATTTCGCGGTCAAAATCCCTTCTACTTTCACACGAGTACCTTGGTCTCTGTTTCTAGCATCAGCAATACTGGACAATTCTGGTTCTGCTTGTTTTACGGTAACATCTTCCATAGAGCGTGGCATGATTTTGTATTCATCGTAATTGTAATCAAGTACCCCAATGATTTGTTCATAAGTCGTACCGGTTTGAATGAACCTTTCATCATTATCAATGACTAGTGACCCATCAGAATCCGTAGCTTGATAATTACCGTGCTCGTCCGCGGAGTCTACAGTTACATTTTTAATCACAACGAGCTGACCTTCTAATGCCTCATTCATATCTGCAGAGGTAATTAGCTTTGGTTCTGGAACGCCAACGCCTGCTTCTATAATAGAAACATTATGTAAAGTCGGGATGATTTCTAATAATCCAAAGTATTCTTCGGTTCTAGCTTTTGCACGAATTTTATCCCCAACTTGTGCTGTAAAGCCTGGCTCTTCCACACGCACGACAATTCCAGCTGTTTCGTCTTGAACGTAGTAGTTTTGTCCACTAATGGCTGTCACGATTCCTTCGATTTGCACTTTTGTGTCTAGCTCGGCCGTTCTAGCCTCTTCAATTGTACTTACTGGAATATCTTCGATAACGTCCTCAGAGGAACGAGGAACTAGTTTAAACGTATTAAAGTTATAATCTACTACTCCGATAATCGTGTCATAGGTTTTACCCGTTTGTACTAGGTCTTGATCAGAATCAATTACAAATGTGTTTCCGTTTCCATCGGTAGCTGTATAGTTATGGTTACTATCTACAGAATTAACAGACACATTTTCAATGGCAACGAGTGTACCTTCCGTGCTTTCTCCAAGATCTGTAGCCTTGATGTAGCTCGGGCTAGGACCCCCTACGCCAGCCTCCGTTACTTTAACATCTTCTGTGACTACCTGAAGCATGCCATAATACTCGCTAGTTACGCCGTTGGCTAAAATTTTATCGCCAACTTTAGCATCTAAATTAGAGGAACGAACGACGATTCCAGCTGTATCATCTTGAATGTAATAGTTATCTCCGCTGATATGTGTTACGACTCCAGATATAGAAACTGAGCTTCCAACTGGTGCGTAACGGGCGTCAGCAATTTTGGAATCCCGTTCGAATGCAGGTGTGTATCCGTTCGCGATGGCTTCTTCTTCGGAGAAGAAAATACGCTTTTCTACGGGTACCTCTGCCCAATTTGCTGGCTCGTAATATAGCTTTGTATCGGAGTTTCCAACATATCTAGATAATCCATCTCCTTCATCTCTTGCGCGGAATACAAAAGGTAGCTCTAGTACATCTGTATTTGTATCAGACCAAATACCACGTTTGTTATCCTTTGCTTCCTTAACAGCAGATTGGAACTTATTATACGTTTCCATATCTCCAACTGGCCAAATAAAGTAAGTGGAGGCAAAGCCTTGTTTTACCATTTCAAGGTTTGTGTTTAAACCATCTGATTTACGAATGACTTGAGCTAATACACGTCCGTACGCATCAGTTATTTCTTCGCCAACCTTTAACGTAATCTCATCACCAGGTTGAAGTAAGCTTTTTAAATGCTCTTTTGCTTGCTCACCATGATATTTTTGGGCATGATCTGGATCTGTATTAATCAAGCTACTATCATAACTATTTAAATGATAGGTTTCTGGTGTATCAATATTTACGTATCGGACCGTGTCACTACCGAAGATTGCTGGCTCAAAGTGAATAGTATCTCCATCTACTACACTAGTAACAGTAGCCTCGTACGTATTAGGATCTCCGTTATCATCACTACCTTCGGATACAAATTCTACATCATCGGCCTGTTCAACATGAAGTTGATAGGTTCCTTTAAATTCCGTGCCGATAGCCGTGACATTCACGATATTACCAGCTGAAATATGTTCTAGAGCTGGGATTTGATAGATTGCAATAGAATTTCCATTGTCGTCTTCAATAAAGGTATTTCCGTTTGTATTAATCGGACCGATTGTTACATTTTCTAGTCGAATAAGCTCTCCTTCGACCTTTTCATTGACTTGATCAATGGTAACCGTTTGAGGTGTGACAGATTGATTAGAGGAAAGAACTTCTACTGTATAATTACTAATTTCTTGAAGGCCGTTGTAATCTTCTCTTTCACCGGTTACCTTTACGAAATCTCCTACTGAAAAAGGAGTAGAGTCAGCAGGACTGTAGAGGTTAATACCAGCCGTATCATCTTGGATAAACGTTTTTGTACCATTCGCTGTGACCATACCTTCTACCGTCACCGTTTCTCCAGCAGCCACGTTGCGTGCTTGTGCAATTGTTAAAGTGTCTCCGTCATTCGGATCATCTGGATTAGGCTCGGATACAAAGGAGATGCTTGAGACATATTCGATAGATTCTCTGTTCGAATAAACGTCTCGTGTTCCTGTTACTACAATTTGCTGATGAAGAGCACTTGGGTTATTTACAGGGCTAAATTCGGAACGCTGTTCGGATTCTAGTTTAACGACAATCGTTTCCGTTGCATCCGTTGAATCGGCAACTTCCACCGCATATTGCCCATTAAAACCAGCAACGATATAACCAGTCATGGTGACATCGGTTCCTTGTGGGGTTGCTAATGCTTCCGCTACCGTGATGGAGTTGGATTGTTCGGCCGCGGAAACGGACAGAGGTGTCGCTGCAAGGATGTTACTAAATACAAGTGCAAAAATGAGTAAGATGCTTGTCCACTTCTTCATTCTAGTTAATTCCTCCCTATTTTTTGGTTCAACCTTAATAGTAAAACCTCAATATTAAGTATAAATTGTATTTATTTAAAGTTTGTTATTTTTATATAAATTAGGTAAAAACAGGTATTTTATATTACCTAATTCCAGTATTTATGAAAAAAATTCTCGGAAAAGAAGAAATAAATGAGCGTGTATGGGACTATTGGTCTGTCTAAAAAGATTACAAGAGGGGTCATGGATTAATATTGTAAATTTACTTTAAAGAAAAAAGAGTAACAAATGTTACTCTTCAAAAATATCTCCATTCAAAAGCTTATAGACGGAGCCATACTTAGGTAAAAATTGCTTTCCGTTAGGTGGAAATAGTCGCTCTGGATGAAAGCTGTGTAAAGGGATCAGTATTTTCGGATCTAATTCATCGACCAAGTACTGTAAGTGCTGTGGAATAGCGTGACCTCCGCAATCTACTTGAACCTTTTCTAACCCGATTAAATCTAGGAGCCGATGCAGGTTATCGTACGCAGGATCAAACGAACCTAATGGCACCCCATTAGAATGAATATAAATGCCACTCTCGACATTTACATCTAATAGTTCTAATGCGTTTGGATAGGAATTCTGTAACAAATAAGCTTCTGGATTTTTGTTTATCTCTTGAACGGAAACCGTTGGATACTTTTCTAATAGACGCCTTTTCCAAAGAGGTAAGTTGTCTTTTTCTTCTTGGATTTCTTCAGATTCATAAATGTGAAAATTTGCCTCTTCCAAATGGTTAGATGCAATTTCTGCGGTTTCAATTTCGAGGACGACAGTCCGACTTGCTTCTTTTCCAGCTAGAATCATGTTTTGAATGCGTTCGATGTTTCGATGGTAGATATTGAATACACCAATCCCTTTTACAGCATTTAATTCTTTTGCAATTTGCTCAGGTACCCTTTTTTCTTCTGTCAGTAAATCCTCAGGGTTCGAGGCATCAGCAGTGAGATCTTCCACTGAAAGCTGTTCCTCATTTCGTAGGGTAGTACCTTCCATGATAAGAACATCAAACCCTTTTCCCTTGGATTGGTTTACAAAAGATTGTATTCGGTCGGGATGAGCTCCGTGAAGTCTTACATCACCACTATAGAGAATGGAGCCTTCTGGCGTTTCAATATGAAAAGCACAAGCACCAACGATATCATGATCAACTGGGAGTGGTGTGACTATGATTTCTCCGATAGAAAAAGGCTGTTCTTCTATACAAGTTTGGTAGGTACGTTCTCCGGGTGCACCTTCTCCAATGGTATGAAGGGACTCATACAAGTGCTGGGACTCCTTAGTCATATAGACGGGAATGGATGGATCAATCAAACCCATTGCACCCATATGGTCTAAGTGTAAGTGAGAAATGAGGACAGCAGTTTCCCCCTCGTACTCTTGTGCAGATAAAATACTGGAGTGGGAGGGTAATGAGTCTTGTGGATAAACCCCATCAATAGGAGGGATGAGACCTAGCCTAAGATAATCTCTAGTTAATGCAGAAGGGCGTGGCATAACTTGTCCATCCAAAACTTGCCCTGCAGGGTTATAGGTAAGGCCAAAATCAAAGATTACTCGTTTATTTTTATATTCAACAGCAATAATTGTTCCACCGATAGTTCTTAAACCACCGTAAAATATCAGGCTTGTCATGTAAAAAGCTCCTTTTATAGAATGGGATAGAAAGAGAGGAACCTTCTTGGTTCCTCTGCTATCCATATAATTAGTTTCCTAGAATGTTATCTGCAGCTTTTTGAGCAGCTTCTAAGCCTTCTTCCACCGTAGCTTCTCCTAGTAATACTTTATCTAGTTCTTTGGCCACGGCATTTTTCAATTCATTAGCACCTGCTACACGTGGGTCGTAGAACCCGGCATCGAATTGTTGCTCTCCGACACCATAAACTGGGTTTTCTTCTTTATACTTTACCCATGCATCACTTTCTAATGCAGAGTAACGAACAGGAAGGTAACCAGTTTTAGAAGCCCAGTAAGCTGTGTTTTCTGTATTAATAAGGAATTTGGTGAATTCCCAAGCAGCTAATTTTTCTTCATCTGTTGCCGAATTAAATATGGTTACGTTTGTACCAGCGAATGGGGTAGCAGCTTCCTTACCAGCTGGTAGCACGGCAGCTGACCAGTTAATTCCAGTTTCCTCTGCAGGACCAGCAACATATGGAATACCAGCAGAAGATCCGATGTAAAGTGCGACATCTCCACGAGTAAATGGACCAGACATGTATCCATCTTCACCAGCTGTACGAGCAACACCATCTTGGATCATACCGTTCACGAATTCTAGTGCTTCTTTTCCTTCCGGAGTATTTAGCTTAAACTCTCCGGATTCTTCATCTAAATATTCTCCGCCAGCTTGTTCGACCCATTGGTTGAACTCAAGCGTTACAGAGTTTTCAAGACCTAACCCAACCACTTTTTTACCGTCTTTTTCCATCGTTAGTTTTTCAGCAGCTGTACGCAGCTCATCCCAAGTAGTTGGTACTTCTAAGCCAGCTTCTTCTAAGTAGTCTTTGTTATAGAACATGATACGTGTACTTTTATTAAATGGCATGGCGTAGAATTTTCCATCCCAAGTGTTAGATTGGCGGAAAATTTCTACGATATCATTTAACTCATCTTCGCTCCAACCGTATTTAGGGTCATTCACATAAGGAGTAAGATCTGTTACAAGGTCATTTTCTAGGTACTCTGTGATCCAATCTTCATAAGCTTGAGACAAAACAGGAAGGTTTTTAGCTTTAGCCGCTGCCATAACCTTTTGAGAAAGATCATCATAACTACCTTGGTTTACTAGTTTCACGGTGATATTCTCCTGAGAAGCATTAAAATCATCTGTGATCTTTGCTAAAGCCTTTTCATGGTCCCCACTCATTGCGTGCCAGAACTCAATTTCTACAGGAGAATCAATGACTGTGCCGATTCCTTCCGTATTTTCCGTTGTCTTTTCTTCCGCTTTTGAGTCCCCTTCTTCTTTAGCGGATGCCGATTCACTATCTTCATTTCCGCATGCGACTAGTACAACAGCTAGTACAGCTGCAAACATCAGTAATAAAAGTTTTTTCATGAATGTAAAACCTCCATTTTAATAGTAGTAAACGTAATCCGTTCAACTTCCTCTTCGTTGTCCAAGCTTACTTGTTCGATGGATCACCTCCTAAATGTCATACACAGTGATTACCCTTTGATTCCGGATCTTGCGACGCCCTCGATAATGTACTTTTGTAAAATTAGGTACAGTACAATCATGGGTAGAATAATCATGGTGGAAGCAGCCATTAATAGTTCATAAACGGTGCCAGCTTCCGTGCTAAAAGATGTAAGTCCAACAGGAAGGGTACGCATTTCCTTAGATTGAGTCACAATTAGTGGCCATAAGAATGCGTTCCAGCTTCCAATCGCTTTTAAAAGTGCAATCGTAATGAGAGCAGGCTTTGCCAATGGGACCATGATGGTCCATAAGAAACGAAAATTATTACAGCCGTCGACTTTCGCGGCATAAGAGAGCTCTTTAGGAATCCCGAGAAAGAACTGACGTAATAGAAAAATAGAAAAAATACTAGCTGTCCAAGGAATAATCAACGCCTCGTAGCGGTCAATCCATCCTAAGTTAGATAAAGTAACAAAATTTGGAATAAGCAATACTTCTCCTGGAACCATCATGGTTCCAAGTAAAACTGCAAAAACAACATCTCGACCATAAAAAGAGATTCGCGAAAATGCATAGGCGGCTAAGATGGTCGTGATTAATTCACCTAACGTGCTTAATATCGTAACGACGATGCTGTTTACGGTATATCGTGCAAATGGTGCCATCTCCCAAGCGGTCGCGTAATTCTCCCATTTAATATCAGAAGGAATCCAAACAGGAGGCATCATCATCACTTCTCCCGATGATTTGAGGGAGGTGCTTAACATCCAGATAAAAGGTAGTAGCATGAGGATACTACCGAGTATAAGGATTACATAAATAAATCCTTTGGAAAGTGCAGCTTTTGGCATGAAGTGTCCTCCTTTCTAGTACGTAACCTTCCGTTTTCCAATATACAGTTGAATTAAGGTGAAGATAAAAATAACGATAAATAAAACGTATGCAGCGGCGGATGCAATCCCGAACTCCCAATTGTTGTAAAAGTTTTCAAAGATATAGTAAACAACGGTTTGGGCACTGTATGCAGGACCGGGCTTACCATCGAATAAAGCAAACACTTCATCGAACACTTTAAAGGAATTAATAATAGAAACGATGGAAATAAAGAACGTTGTAGACGAAAGTAATGGAACTGTTATATGTAGGAATCGTCTCCAGGATGAAGCTCCATCTATTTGGGCAGCGAGATAATACTGCTTATTAATGTTCTGTAAGCCTGCTAGAAAAATAACAATGTTGTAGCCAAGCCCTTTCCAAATACTTAGAATGATTAAGGAAGGCATAGCCCATGTAGGATCAGTTAACCACTCGATTGGTGAGACCCCAAACAGTCCTAAAAAATAGTTTAAAAGACCGTAATCCGTGTGAAAGATCCAACGCCACACAATGGATATAGCTACAACAGATGTTACGAAAGGGATAAAGTATATCGTTCTAAATAACCCTTTAAACTTAATCTTAGCGTTTAATAAAATGGCAATAGCTAAGGAGATCGCGATAGATATGGGCACGACCCCAATGACAAAAATAATCGTATTTTTCATAGATAACCAGAATTCTGGGTCTTGAAAAATGTAAACGAAGTTATCAAATCCGTATTCATTTACCACATCATTAAAGTAGTCATAGTCTGTGTAGAGACTCATGAGGAACGACTTAATGATTGGATAAATATTAAATACTCCTAATATAATGAGAGCAGGTAACAAGTATAGAAGAGCTTTTACAGTCGAAGTTAACGTCGGTTTTTCATTCAAGGTTAGCCCTCCTTATGCGTTTTCGAGTAAAACATTGCGTCCCGTTTCTTTATCGAATAGATGATAGCGATTTGGTCGGACACCAAGCTTTACAATATCCCCTTGCTGGACTGGAACATCTGGCTCAATCAACACTCGTATATGCTTGTCTCCGATTGTGGCATTAAGCATCGTATCTCGTCCGATTCGTTCTACAACAGTGACCCTTGCCGTTAATACATCCTCTGTAGCGTTATCCTCTACTAATACGAAATCCTCAGGTCTAATTCCAAGTATCATGTTGGGTCCGTAAGAAGAATGGATTTGCTGTCCTAGAGATAATGTGCTTTCCGTTTCGTTCATTTGAATGGAATTAGACTCTTGACTATAGAGAACCGGAATCATGTTAATCGGTGGGCTTCCCATAAACGTTCCGACAAACATGTTGCTAGGCTTGTCATACATATGTTGAGGAGCGGAGTATTGCTGGTATTGTCCATCCTTCATGAGCAATACTTTGTCCGAAATACTCATTGCTTCTTCTTGATCATGCGTAACAAAAATCGTTGTAATCCCAACCTCTTGCTGAATTCGACGAATCTCCTCCCGCATTTCTAGACGTAATCTAGCATCTAAGTTAGAAAGGGGCTCGTCTAAGAGTAATAGTTTTGGTTCCTTTACTAATGCACGCGCAATGGCAACACGTTGCTGCTGTCCACCAGAGAGTTGTCCAGGTTTCCGGTCTAATAAATGCTCAATATGGACAAGCTTCGCCATTTTTATCGCACGTTCTTGTGCTTCTTGTTTCGGAACTTTACTCATTTTTAAAGGGAACATGATATTTTTTAGCACCGTCATGTGAGGATAAAGAGCATAGTTTTGGAACACCATTCCAATTTCTCGATTCTCAGGTTCCACATCATTTACTCTTTTTTCTCCAAAGTACAAATCTCCTGAACTAGGCTTGTACAATCCGGCAAGCATAAATAAGGTTGTACTTTTACCGCAACCACTCGGGCCTAAAAGAGAAACTAACTCTCCCTCACGAATGGTTACATTTAATCGGTCTACGGCTAACACATCATCAAATTGCATGGAAAGGTCTTTTAATTCTATTTTCAAAGATGTAGCCTCCTAATCTAGTGAGAAAGTCACAGCTCTGATTATAAAGAAGTAGTGTTAATTGGAAGTTAACTGGGTGTAAAGTTTTGAAAATAATTAGAGGGAAATAGAATAAGTATTGTTCATTTTGTATATAAACTATAAAAAAACCCGAGATTTATTTGAAATCTCGGGTTTCCTACTAAGCTGTAAAGTTCCCATCATAGCTAAGCATGATTGCGGACTTTACACCTTCCATATCAGATATTTCATGAATGAAACTCAAATTATTATCTTTTACTCGTATTTCATAGGTAGCTTCATAGTCGTCGCCTGCTACAACAGACTTAGACTTTACAGTATGCTTTTTCGCATGACCTGCGATAAAGTGTTCCAAAGAATGCTCAATAGAGGAGTCGCTATATTTAATTACCAAAAGATATGGGTCCTCTACTCTTATCTTATTAATAAAAAGAAGCAGCACAATCCCGATAGCTACAGAACCGATAAGTACGAGTGGAATAAATCCTGCTCCACAAAGAATTCCTGCAATGATTGCCCAAAATAAGTAGACGAGATCCATCGGGTCCTTGATTGGGGTACGGAAGCGAACGATAGATAAGGCTCCTACCATACCTAGCGATAACAGCACATTAGAGGAGATCCCCATAATGATAAGTGCTGTAGCCATGGACATGATAATTAAAGAAATATTGAAAGAATGCGAGTATATGACACCAGAAAAAGTCTTCTTATAAACCCAATAAATAAATAATCCAATTAAAAAGGATACGACCAAGCCTATGCTAGAATCGATGATTGAAAAGCTACTTGTTTTTTCTAAAATGCTAGATTTAAAAATATCAGTAAAGTTTGTTGTTTCCATTGTTTTTTCCTCCTGTTTTATCCGTACATTCTACTTACTTGGTATTTAGAATAGGTCCCTCTTCGTCGGTTATCGAGCTGTAGGAGCCTTCTAATGACGTCAGGAAAATATTCATCGAATTTCACTTCTAATATGACAATGTCGGAATCGGTTTCTACCATCGGTAAATCGGGATTTAATAGGTCGTTATTGCGAAAACTTGTTTTGATTTCACTGTCAAAGGTTACGCGCACATTTCCATGTTCATAGATATAGACTTCTCTTTCATAATCAACGACGGTTAATGGGGTGAGCTTGTATAGCTTCATATGCACATACAGCTCTTGGATAAGCTTTCGTGCATCGTCCTTCATCCAATCGATAGCACCGTACCGTATGCTTTCATATTCCTGAGCAGTAACCGGACACTTTTCTTTATAGGTAAGATTATCTCGTTTACTCTTTTTCTCTAAATGGATGATGTCGGAGTTGTAATTGTATAAGCGAATTCGGTACTTATCTCGTTCAAAAAAGCCTTCTTTTTTTTGCGTCAATACTTTATTATCGAAGTTATCGAAATAGACACTTCGAATGAAGTATTTTCCATCCGCATCAGCATGCGGGTCTAGACGCATCACATGCTTTAGCTTGTTTCGCAGCAAGTGACAATCCATTTTTGTCAGCTCATGCTTTAACTCTCTTCTTCCTTTGCTTCCATTTTGATTAATAAGGGACATATGACATCGTACTCCTTTTGGTTTTTCAAGCTGTGCCCTTATTATGAAATGCCAACCTTAAAAGAACCTTAAAGAACCTTTTAAACATTTTTACAAAAAAAAAGACCACCTTCATCGGTGATCTCATTTCGGGAATTTAAGTTTAAATACAGTACCTTTTTTGGGGTCTGAATATACTTTAACTGTGCCATTGTGAATTCTAATAATCCATTGTGCGATAGAAAGACCAAGGCCGGTACCTCCAGTTTCACGTGATCTTGCTTTGTCTTCACGGTAGAATCGGTCGAAGATATAGGGAATGTTTTCCTTTTCAATACCACTACCGGAATCTCTCACTTCAAGGACGACTTTATGATCTTCTATATACGTTTTTACACCAACACTGTCTTTTTCTGACGTGTATTTTAATGCATTGTCTAGCAAAATGACTAAAAGTTGATGGAATCGATCCTTATCGACCTCTAATTGGATAGGTGCTTCTAAGTTTAACCAAAAATGCTTATCCTGAGATTCTGCAATTTCCATATACGGAGCACATACTTCTTGTATAAATGAATCAAGCTCTATGCTAGTTTTCGTAAATTGTGTTTCTGCAGAATCTGCTCTTGTTAAGGTTAATAGATCGGATGTCAGTTTGGTTAAACGTCTCGTTTCCGAAAGACTTAAAGCAATATGCTCGAATTTATTGGATATTTTTTCTTGTGGTGTTGTAAGTAATTGCTCTAGCTTGTTTTGAATTACCGTTAATGGCGTGCGCAGTTCATGAGATGCATTTTCCACAAACATAGCTTGGTTATTCCAGGATTCCATAATCGGCTCCATCATTTTCTTAGAAAGTAAATAGCTTGCTGTTATGGATAGCATAATAAAAATTGAGGAGCAGATGATAATGATTTTTTCAAAGTTATCAATGATAGTCTGCTCGGCATCCACATTGACCAATAGTTGCGTATAAGCAACGTTGTCATCGGGATTATGATCTTCTATTAATAAATAACGAAAATGATAGCTTTCCGAAATCGTCGTATTCGTGATGGTATTTACATTTTCTTCTGGTAGCGTATAATGGGCTAAAATATTTTCGTAAAGTACGGTACCAATTTCTTCTTCATTTATTATTTCACCAGCTTCATTCCAATCGATCACGATACTTCTTGGGTTAAGAAAATCGTTGGGCGGCCCATCCGGTCCTTGATCCGGATCACGTACTCCATCTGGACCTGGCTTAATTCCATCGAATCGCTGCTCGGACTGAATTCTTTCTGCTAATCGGTGTAGCTCTTCATCTGTTTTAGAATATAATGTGCTTTTCACTTGGCTAAAGATAATAAAGCCAAATATCGAAAAGATAATGGTGAAAGCCAATAGATTTAATGCCATAAATTTCAGCTGTTGAGTACGAAAGAGTTTTTTCTTAAACATGGTCGTCACCATTATCGGTTAACATGTAGCCGAGACCACGGAACGTTTTAATATATTGATCGTATCCAAATTGCTTTAAGCTTTTTCGTAAGTTACTTGCATACACTTCCACCACAGTCATCGATGTATCGGATTCAAACCCCCAAATCCGGTCAAATATTTGCTCCTTTGTAAGAATGGTGTTTTTATTGTGAATAAAGTACTCCAGCAAATCGAACTGTTTTCCGTTTAGTTTCACTTCTTCTCCCGCGATGGAAACTTGTTTGTTCTTTACATTAAGCTGGAGATCTTTAAAGACTAAGATGGATTCCTTAAATGCACCCGCTGTCCGTCTTACCATGACTTCCAATCGTAGTAATAATTCTTCTCGGTGGAAGGGCTTTACTAAGTAATCGTCAGCTCCAACCTTAAATCCTTGAATCTTATCATCAATACCATCCTTCGCGGTTAACATGATCACAGGAGTAGCAATGTCTAACGCTCGTAATTCCTTTAACACTTCATACCCATTCATTTTAGGGAGCATGATATCTAAAATAATGACATCATATATGCCCTGTTCAGCTAAATAAAGACCTTCTTCGCCGTCAAACGCTTGCTCGGTCTGGAATATTTCTTCCGTTGTTTCTTTTATAGACTGGGATAGATGCTGATCATCCTCGATAATAAGCAGTTTCATCGTCATGTACTCCTTTTTCTGCTTTTTCCTTTTTCTCTTCAAAAGGACCTTGGTGATAGATTTGATTATAGGGACATTTGTTAGAAATGCAAATACAAATTTTGAAAAGTTGATTTTTAAGGTTTGGTTAAGGTTTGTCTTTCATAATGATTGTCAGGAGGCAGCGCACCTTCAAAAAGGAAGGACAAAAAGGAGCACGAATAAAATGAACATGGACTCTATGTATGTGAAATCAACAGCGGTTCTATTAGCAATTGCCCTGTTGTTTGGATGTAGTAACAATAATGAATCAACGGTGAAGAATGAATCGAAAACAGATGAAGTAAAAGCAGCAACCATTGCTGCCATGGAAGAGCAAGTAACCTATGATGAAGAAGACTTTTATACAGATTGGAAGGAAGAAGATCCAACCTATATAGAGTTATCAGGAACTGAAGTGAATGTAGAAGATACAGATTCTCTCCTAATAGAAGATCAGAAGGTAACCATTAAGACTGGTGGTGTCTATGTTCTTAGTGGAAATTGGGAAGACGGTCAAATTGTAGTGGATGCGGAAGATAAACATGCTGTACGTATTGTCTTGAATGGAGTAGACATTCATTCCTCCATAAGCTCGGCGATTTATGTGAAAAATGCAGAAAAGACCATCGTTTCGATAGAAAAAGGAACGAAAAATACTTTATCGGATGAAAATAATTATGAATATGAGGATGAAGCAGAAGAAGAGCCAAATGCAACGTTGTTTAGTAAAGATGACCTTGTTATCAATGGAGAAGGAACCCTATCCATTGAAGGAAACTTTAACAATGGGATTACGGGTAAGGATCAATTAAAGGTTACAGGTGGAAGCATTAATGTAAAAGCAGTAGATGATGGCATACTAGGTCGTGATTTAGTTGCAGTAAAGGATGGAAAAGTCACAGTAGAAGCAGGAGGAGACGGTATTCGAACTAGTAATACAGATGCTGATAAAGGAATCCTTGCTATGGAAGGTGGAAGCTTTGATATCCAATCTGAAAAGGATGGAATTCAGTCAGAAAATGCAGTTTGGATAACGGGTGGGGACTTTTCAATTGTAGCTGGTGGTGGAAGCCCGGAAACGATTGAAAATCCTATGGAGCAAAGAAGAGGGGCGTGGTCCAACGAAACAACAACCACGGAAGAAACGGAATCTGAAAGTACAAAAGGGATAAAAGCAGTCAACGATTTAACGGTCACAGGTGGAACCTTTGACATCGATTCACTAGACGATTCCATCCACAGTAATAAGAATGTAACGTTGGCAGGTGGAGACATTACCATTGCTTCCGGTGACGATGCGGTTCACGCAGACTCAACCGTTGAAACAACTGCCGGTACCATCTCCATATCTAAAAGCTATGAAGGAGTAGAAGGTGGAAATATTACGATTAGTGGAGGAGATATTCACGTGGTTGCAACCGATGACGGTGTAAATGTCGGTGGAGGAAATGATGGTTCAGGCATGGATGCAGAAGCTAGTGAAGGTATGCTAACCATCTCTGGTGGTAATCTAGCTATGGATGCAAGCGGAGATGGCCTGGATTCCAATGGTTCCATTTCGATGACAGGTGGAACCGTTCTGGTAAATGGCCCTACAAATAGCGGGAACGGATCGTTAGATTACGCTGGAACCTTTGAAATTAGTGGTGGAACTCTTATCGCAGCGGGTAGCTCTGGAATGCTACAAGCAAGCTCAGAGGATTCAAGTCAACAAGCCATTCTCATGACATTCTCTAATGTACAGGAAGCGGGTACACTAGTTCATGTCGAAGATGGAGAAGGTCATACAGTAGTGAGCTATGCACCAAGCAAGGAATTTCAATCCATCTATATTAGCTCTCCTGACTTACAGAAGGATTCAACTTATACTTTATCCACAGGTGGAACTTCTACAGGGGAGGAAACGGATGGTCTATATGTAGATGGAACGTACACGAAAGGAACCAAAGTGGTGGAGTTTACAATCTCTGATGTGGTTACGTGGTTAGATGAGTCAGGGGTAACAGAGGCACAATCTGGAATGGGACCAGGAGGACGTGGTCAAGGTGGATCGGGTCAAAGACCAAAATTTGGAGAGGGTGGTACACCGCCGGAAGGATTCACTCCACCAGAAGGATTTACGCCGCAAGAAGAATCAACGACAGAAGAAGATGCTTAAAACAGGTTATAAGAAAAGAAAAAAGGTGCTGGGACATTATGAAAAGGATAAGCCGAAAAGCCGAACAATAGCCTATACTAGCTCCGGAAATATACGTAGACTCCAGCGGGAAAAAAGGCATCGGTGAGACCCCACCGTGCGTCAGCACGAGGAGGCTCACCAAGCCGCCCGCAGAAAGCGTAATATATTTCCGGAGCGGGGTATAGGCACTAATGATAATTGTTCGTTTTTTTATTGCTTACTATCCTTTTGTCCTAGCCTCTTTTTTTCTTTAGCCTTTTAAGAAATCAGGATCCTCAAAGCGTGGATTTGGATAAGTGTAGAATCCTTCTCCTGTAGCGGTCCCTAATTTTCCTTTATCGATATACTCGGTTTTCAATAGGTTAGCTAATTGTTTTAATTCGTCGTTGCCAGTTGCTTCTGCTTTCGCTTTAACAATGTTATAAGCAGTAGTTATTCCTACCACATCTAAGATGGCAAAAGGTCCCTTCGGTGCTCCAGTAGCAATCATCCAAGTTTTATCAATGGTTTCGACATCTGCAACTCCACGGACCAACAAAATTTCTGCTGCGTCTAATAAAGGAACAAGAAGTGAATTTAAAATATAACCCGGTTGCTCTTTATGTAGAGGCAGGGCAACCATCCCAATTGCTTTGGCAAAATCCAATACTTCATCAAATACATTCATATCGGTGCCAGCATGTTTCATGACTTCTGCTGTATTATTCAACCAAATTTCGTTTGCGAAGTGCAAAGCAAGGAATTTTTCTGGACGCCCTGTTGCATCCGCAAACTGGCTTGGCAATAGGGTAGACGAATTAGAGGCAAAAATAGTTTTTTCAGGTGCAACGTCCCCTAATTTATTATAAAACTCTGTCTTGATTGGAACAACTTCGGGAACAGCTTCAATAACTAGATCTGCCTCTTTTACTGCTTCCGCTAAATCCGAATAAAAAGAAAGGCGGTTTTGTGCCTCATCAACTTGTTCCTGTGTTGCATTTAGGTCCTTTTGGTAGCGAGGCTTTAACTTTTCGATTCTTTCTTTAGCTTGATCTAATGCTTCATCGTTGATGTCATAAACACTTACTTGAAATCCGTGGAATGCGGTTTGGAAGGCAATTTGACTTCCTAATACGCCACTCCCGGCTACCGTAATGTTTTTGTAGTTCATGATAGGTCTCCTTTCAGGTTTTCATCCTGTTTATGTTTCCCAATGCCCTCCATACTAATAATAAAGAATAGGGATTAAATCGTCACTTTTTTCGCATATGGCTTTAAAAGAATTTAGAGAAGAGAATCATATCGACAAGTTCTATAGCTAATTTGTTCGAAAATTGTTGAAATAACACGGTGACATAGTATATTAGACGTAGAAAGAGGTTGCAGGATGGGAGGATAAAACATGCGAATCATTTCCATTGAAAAAGTTCAGTCAGGAATTAAACTGGGAAGAGCTATCTATAACGAACGTGGAAAGGTTCTGCTCTCAGAGGGCACGGAATTAACAGAAAGAATGATTAAGAAGCTAAAAAAATTTCACATTACTTCGGTGTACATAGAAGACGATTTCTCTGAAGGAATAGAAATTGTGGAAGCAATTCCAGTAGAGTTTCGGATGGAGGCGATTGGGACCATCAATCAAGGGCTAATGGATATTGCGGATTTAAATGTATCTAAACCAAATTTACAAGGTATGATGAAGTCGGCGCGTGCCATTCGAACGTTTCAGAAGGTATTTCGAGATATTGCAGACGAGCTTTCTACAAATCGGGCTGCTATCAATTTACTAGCAACAACGAAAATTCAAGAATCGTTCGTCTATGGGCATAGTTTAAATGTCGCCATTTATTCCTGCCAACTGGCACTGGCAAATGGATTGCCAATAAAGGAGATTGAAGATATTGGTTTAGGCTCTATGTTACACGACATAGGAAAATTGTTCGTTCCGAAAGAAATACTAAATAAGCCGATTCCATTAACAGATGACGAATGGAAGCAGATGAAAAATCATTGTGAACAAGGATACAATATTATTCGAAAGATTCATGAAATCCCAATTCCGGTTGCACACTGTGCACTGCAGCATCATGAACGAGTGGATGGAACAGGATACCCAAGAGGGTTGATGGATGGAGACATCCATCGATATGCTAAAATCATTAGTGTAGCCAATGGATTTGACGCAGTTACGCAAGCACGTGCTTATCGACCGGCAATCCTTCCACATGAAGGAATAGGTTGGTTAGAGGAACATGCAGGGACTAGGTTTGATGCTTATCAGGTTAATCTGTTTAAGGATTGTATTGCTATATACCCACAGGGATTAACGGTTAAGTTATCAGATGGACGAGTTGGAATTGTCGCCAGTTATTCCGTGAAAAAGTTGACGCTACGAATTGTTCAAGATGAATATCAACAGCCAGTGGAGCCCTATGAAATAACTTTAAATTTACAGCATGATAGAGATCTATATATTATCGAAACAGATGTTTTATTACCTATTTAAGCTATTATAACTATTATAATCATAAACAAAAAACCGGATGGTGACTGTACATCCGGTTCTATATTTGGAAAAGTAATAGGTAATAAGACTAATGGAAATTACGACCTCTTTGTTGGATAATCTAGCAAGATAATAACGGTTGGAGGTGGTTTGTTGAGACTTATTTTTCTATGGATATTTTTAACTACGTTTATCATTTCCTACTTAACAATTTATGATTATCTGGAGTGTCGTGCAGTTACAATTCTCATAAATCTATTGTTTTTAGCGTTATCTGTTTATTTTATGTTTCAATTAAAGAAGGAAAGGAATAAACAAGACTTAGTCCTGTTTGGATTATTAATCCTATTTATCATAATAAGCTTATGCTTAATCATTTTTTAGGAGAAATTCATGTTAAAAATAATCATTGATAGTACGACCATTTTTCTTATAGCTATAGGACTCTATATTCATTTCACATCCGGAGATATTTTGTTTTGTAATTTCCTTGCCAAAGAGTTGCTTATAAAAAAATAAGAAATTTAAAAGCTTTTGTTTAACCAAAAAAACGAGTGGTTCTGGGACCACCCGTGCTTAAAAATATTTATTTCGCAGCGACCACTTTACGAAACTCTTCTGTTAGTTGTGGCACTACTTCAAAAATATCGCCAACGATTCCGTAATCCGCAATTTTGAAAATAGGAGCTTCTGGATCCTTGTTAATCGCTACGATAATCTTGGATTGACTCATTCCTGCAACGTGCTGGATCGCTCCACTAATTCCACACGCGATATAAATTTCCGGTGTTACTACTTTCCCTGTCTGCCCGATTTGCAAGGAGTAATCACAGTATCCGGCATCGCAAGCGCCACGAGATGCTCCTACCGCACCGCCTAGCACATCTGCTAATTCTTCCAATGGCTTGAAGCCTTCTGCACTTTTCACAGCACGACCACCAGCTACAACCACTTTTGCTTCTGTTAAATCCACCTTTCCGGATGTTTTTTGAACTACTTCTTGGATAACGGTTCGCAACGAAGCGGGCTTTTGATAGCTAATATGCTCTACTTCAGGAGCACCCTTCGTTTGATCTGCATCAATATTGTTTGGGCGCACCGTTAATACCCAAGGGACACTTTGGAATGTTTTTTGTTCAAACGCTTTTCCGGCATAAATTGGTCGCGTGTACAGGACGCCTTCAACAGAATCTTCAATGGCTGTTACATCGGAAATCTGTCCGGCATTTAATTTAGCGGAAATGACCGGAGCTAAATCACGACCGATGGCGGTGTGTCCAAATACGATACCTTCAGGATTTGAAGATTCAATGACTTGGGATAGTCCGCTAGCATAAGCTTCTGGATTGTAATGCTCTAAGTCCGCATCATCTACTATACATACTTTTTGAACGCCGAGAGAGGCAAGAGAATCCTGTAGACCGCTCAAATCAGAGCCCAAAACAGCTAAGTGAATCACATCTCCTTCATTCGACGATAATTTGGCAGCTTGAATCGCTTCATAGGTTACTTGACGTAGTTTTCCATCACGTTGTTCTGCAACAACCAAGATTGTTTTACTCATGATTTAGCCTCCTTATATGACTCTCGATTTGTTTTTTAATTGCTCCACCAATTCTTGGACCTGATCTGAAACTTCACCAGATAGGATTTTTCCTTCTTCTCGCTCAGGTGGAAGTGAAATACTTTTTCGCTCGGTTTTGGCTACGAGTTCGCTTTCAGAAATATCTAAGTCATCTAATGAAAGCTGTGTAAATGGCTTTTTCTTCGCTTTCATGATCCCAGGCAAGCTCGGGTAACGAGGTTCGTTTAACCCTTGCTGTGCAGTAAACAAAGCAGGTAGCATCACTTCTAGTTTTTCTTGGTCTCCTTCCGCATCCCGAACAGCGGTTGCTTTTCCATCTGAAATCGATAATTCCGTAACGGATCCAACATGCGGAAGGTCTAATAGCTCCGCTAAACGAATGGCCACCTGGCCACCGCCACTATCTACTGAAAAGTATCCACCTAACACGAGGTCAACAGATTGTTTACTTAAGTAAGAAGCCAATACTTTGGAAATGGTGTATTCATCTGAGCCAATTCGATCATCAGAAATAAGGATGGCTTCGTCAGCTCCCATAGCTAACGCAGTTCTTAATGCTTCCGTACTTCTTTCAGGACCTACGGAAATAACGTAAACGCTTCCATTATGTGCGTTACGAATTTGGATGGCTTCTTCTACGGCATATTCATCGTATGGATTGATGACATATTGTACGCCATCCTCTGAAATGTGACCGTTCTCGATGTTAATCTTTTCTTCTGTATCAAACGTTTGCTTCAAAATAACATAAATGTTCATGGTACCTTCTCCTTTCAAATGGTAGAAAAAGTAAATGTTTATGATAGAAGCAAGAGGGATTGCGATATGCAATCACCTTATGCTTTTAATCCCTTTAAAAAGAACTCAACCGTTTTATCCACTTGCTCAGATAATGAATATTTTTTGCCCGGCGATTAACCAAGTCGTCACGACTTCGTCCATTGCACCAAAAAGTAACAAACGAGTAAGCTTTACATCAAGGTCGGAGCGAAATGTTCCATCCGCAACACCTTTTCGAATTACACCTTCTAGCAGCTTAATGTATGGCTTCACGGTCTGCCCAATTGCTTTTCTCATGTCTAAGTTGCTTTGACGAAGCTCAATCTGTGTAACATAAGCGAGTGGGACATTTGCTTCCAATTCTGTGAAGTGAATGCGACATATCTCTCGTATTGCTTCCGAAACATCCGAAATGTGTTCAATACTTGCCTCAAATTTCCCAACAAGCTCTCCAAGCTTTTCTTTAAATAAGGAGATGAGGATGTCTTCTTTATTTTTGAAGTACAAATAAATTGTTCCATCCGCAACGCCTGCAACCTTTGCAATCTTTGAAACTTGGGATCCGTGATATCCGTTTTCCGCAAAGACTTGAAGTGCTCCATCGAGGATTAAATGATATTTTTCTTTTTTTCTACTTGTCATAATGGCACCTCGGTGTTAAAATTTAATCAACTAATGAATGAATAGTCATTCATTTTCTTAATCATATTCGAATTCCTACTTGGTGTCAATGATTATCCGCAGGAATTTTACTAGTCTTTTTGATTAAGAGATTCATATGTTGAAAGTAAGCAAAACTACGAGAAAGGAATGATCGTTGTGGGTTGGCAATGGATACAGTTTTTTGCATTCCTCGTTGTAAGCGGTTACAGTTTGTATCTGTTTGCAAAGGTTGTCTATCATCGCTACTTATATGTAAAGCTTGGGCAGCCAGTCACAATGGAAAAACAATTGAAGGAACGGTTTAAAACCGCTGTCGTTCAAGTGTTGGGACAACAAAAGCTGTTGAAGGATAAGAAAAGCGGGATTATGCACGTCCTCATTTTTTATGGGTTTATTATCCTTCAGTTCGGTGCTTTAGATATTATTGTCAAAGGACTTGGCGCGAAGGGGTTACCGATTCCTGGTTACCACGTTTTTGGTCTGATCCAGGAAATTACCGTCTTACTTATTTTCTTAGCAGTAGGTTATGCTGCATACCGCAGGTACGGAGAGAAGCTACCTCGTCTAAAAAGAGGCTGGAAACCAAGTGTTGTCATTTTTTTGATTTTTTCTTTAATGTTTACCGTTCTGTTCTCCTTAGGATTTGAACGAGTCATACACCATATGGAATTTTCCTGGTATGCGCCAATTTCTTCTGTGATAGCTGCCGCTTTCTCTGGAGTCGGAGTAACAGCAGCCACGGTCTTCTTTTATATCTTCTGGTGGGCGCATCTACTAATCTTACTTTCTTTTCTTATTTATGTTCCACAATCGAAGCACTTTCACCTTATGGTCGCACCGATCAATATTTTACTTAAAAAAACAGAGCCAGTTGGCAAATTAACATCCTTAGATTTAGAAGATGAAGAAGCAGAATCTTTTGGAGTAGGAAAAATAGAAGACTTTACTCAAAAACAAATGATTGACTTTTATGCATGTGTCGAATGTGGGCGCTGTACGAATGTTTGTCCAGCTTCCAATACCGGAAAAATTCTCTCACCTATGCATATGATTGCGAAGCTTCGTGATCATTTAACGGAAAAGGGCGCTGTTTTGACCTCAAAATCCCCTTGGGTACCAGCTTACGCTTTTTCAGAAATGGGAACTCATTCGTTCCAGCAACCGGACGGTGGATTGGATACCAATTGGAGCAGTGACTCTATCACAAATATAGAGCCGACAATCAGCTTGCAAAAAATGCTTTGGTCTACTGGGGAGAAAAAAGCGGAAGATGTGAACTTAATTGGGGATGTGATGACAGAAGATGAGATTTGGGCATGTACGACTTGCCGAAACTGTGAGGATCAATGTCCTGTAGGAAATGAACACGTGGACAAAATCATTGATTTAAGAAGGCACCTCGTCTTAATGGAAGGTAGTGTCCCACAAGAAGGACAGCGTGCGATGCAAAACATTGAGCGTCAAGGAAACCCTTGGGGGATTAATCGTAATGATCGTGCCAAGTGGAGAGAAGATATCGCTGGGATTCCAGTTCCTACCGTAAAAGAGAATCCAGATTTCGATATTCTTTATTTTGTAGGCTCTATGGGGTCATACGATAATCGCAGCTTAAAAATTTCTAAAGCGTTTGTACGACTGCTCCATGAAGCGGGGGTTAACTTCGCCATTCTTGGAAATGAAGAGAAAAACTCTGGCGATACACCACGTCGAATGGGGAACGAGCTCCTGTTCCAAGAGCTTTGCATGGAAAACATTGCGACGTTCCAAAAGTATAACGTGAAGAAAATTGTAACCGCTTGCCCGCATACATTTAATACGCTGAAAAACGAATATCCAGAGTTCGGGCTAGAAGGGGTAGAGGTCCTTCACCATACAGAGTTGCTGGACCAACTCGTAAAAGTGAAAAGATTGACCCCGCAGTATGTGTTGAATGAACGTATTACGTATCACGATTCTTGTTATCTAGGACGCTACAACAATATATATGATCAGCCTAGAAATATTCTTCGAGCCATCAAAGGAGTAGAGGTAGTGGAAATGGACCGAAACCGGGAAAACGGCATGTGCTGTGGCGCCGGAGGAGGCATGATGTGGATGGAAGAAACAGCAGGGAAGCGCGTGAATATAGCCCGAACTGAGCAGGCACTTGAAGTTCATCCAACCATCATCAGTAGTGCTTGTCCATTCTGTCTCACCATGCTAGAGGATGGAACAAAATCGAAGGAAGTGGAGGAAGCTGTTCGTGCTAGAGATATTGCGGAAATCTTAGAAGAGGCTGTTTTTGGAGTAGAAGAAGAGCAAGACAAAAAGGCGATGTAAATTAGGAGGGAATAAAGTATGGCAAGAAACATTCGTCAGGCCGCTGTAATTGGCTCAGGTGTTATGGGTGCAAGCATTGCTGCTCATCTCGCTAATGTAGGAATTTCTACACTTTTATTAGACATTATACCGAAAGATGTCACGGAGGAAGAAAAATCGAAAGGACTTACACTGGATCATCCAGCAGTCCGAAACCGATTGGCCACAAAAGCCATTCAACGACTTAAAAAAACAAAACCAGCACCGTTGTTTGATTCTGATTATGCTTCTTTTATTACACCAGGGAATATCGAAGACGACTTAGCGAAACTGCAGGATGTAGATTGGGTTATTGAGGTAGTCGTAGAGAATCTTGCAATCAAGCAACAGCTTTACGAAAAAGTGGAGCAGGTTTGGAAGCCAGGTACAATCGTTACCTCAAATACGTCGGGTATCTCGATTAATGCGATGGTAGAAGGAAGAAGTGATGCGTTTAAGGAGCATTTTTTAGGGACGCACTTCTTTAACCCACCACGTTATATGAAGCTATTAGAAATTATCCCAGGGGAACAAACGAATCCTGAGATTGTAGAAGAGATGAAGCAATTTGGGGAGAAAACGCTTGGGAAAGGTGTTGTCGTAGCCAAGGATACCCCGAATTTCATCGCAAACCGTATTGGAACATTTGGGCTTTTGGTGACGCTATCTGAAATGCTTGAAAAGGGATATACCGTTGAAGAAGTCGATGCTGTTACAGGCCCGGCGATGGGGCGTCCAAAAAGTGCTACATTCCGGACCTTGGATTTAGTCGGATTAGACACCTTTGTGCACGTTGCCCACAATGTATTTGAAAAAGTAGAGGATGAACAAGAAAAAGCAGTATTTAATGCCCCCTCTGTTCTTAAAAATATGGTGGAAAAAGGCTGGATTGGAGAAAAAGCAGGCCAAGGGTTTTATAAGAAAATCAAAAATGAACAAGGGAAACAAATCCTCTCTCTTCAATTGGAAACGATGGAATATGGATCGCAGCAAAAGGTTAGCAGTCCTTCTCTAGAAGCAGCGAAAACTGCTAAGGGTGCAAAAAATAAAGTGAAGGCACTGCTAAGTGGGAAAGACCGCTACGCAGAGTTAGCTTGGAATATTACGAAACAAGTCCTCCTTTATTCCGCTGAAAAAGTGGGGGAAATTGCGGATACCATCGTGGAAATGGATGAAGCAATGAAGTGGGGCTTCAATTGGGAATTAGGACCTTTTGAAACATGGGATGCAATTGGATTAACGCGCTCTGTAGAAAAGATGGAAGCAGAAGGCTTAACGATTCCGAAGTGGGTTAAAGATTGGATTGCAGATGGAAATGAGTCTTTCTATAAAAAAGAGAACCAGCAAACCTTCTATGTAGCGGAGGGGTCCTTTACTGCAAGAGAAGAGAAGCCAGAGGTTATCCATTTACGTTCTTTGAAGGAACAAAATAAAGTGATTACGTCTAACAGCGGTGCCAGTTTAATTGATCTTGGAGATGGTGTTGCTTGTTTAGAATTCCATTCACCGAATAATGCCATTGGAGCAGACATCCTACTTATGATTCAACAGAGCATGGAAGAGGTTCGCAAAAATTATGAGGGTTTAGTTATTGCAAATCAAGGACGTAACTTCTGTGTTGGTGCCAACCTTATGATTCTATTAATGGAAGCCCAGGATGAGGAATGGGATGAAGTCGACAATATCATTCGCATGTTCCAAAATACGATGTACACGTTAAAACACTTTGAGAAGCCAGTTGTTGCGGCCCCACACCGGATGGCTTTAGGTGGAGGTGTTGAGGTATGTATGCCAGCTGACCAAGTGGTAGCAGCAGCGGAAACATACTACGGTTTAGTAGAGGTAGGAGTTGGTTTAATACCTGCTGGTGGCGGCTGTAAAGAACTAACCCTTCGTTTAAGTCAATCAGTCACGAATCGAGAAGTAGACATCCAGCCGTATGTGAATCAAATCTTTGAAAATGTAGGAACAGCTAAAGTGTCGACAAGTGCGGCAGATGCGAAGAAGCTAGGCTACATGCGACCAACGGATACATTTGTTACGAATCCAGATCACTTAATTTTTGAGGCAAAACGAGCGGCGTTACGCTTCGTCCAGGATGGCTACACGCCAAAACCGGAGGAAAAAATTCGCGTCGTTGGAAGAGATGGAAAAGCGGTCATGCAATTGGGTGCACACCAAATGAAGCTAGGTGGTTTAATAAGTGATCATGACCAATTAATTGCAAATAAATTAGCTCACGTTTTAGCAGGAGGCGACGTGCCAGCTGGCACGTTGGTTACCGAACAATACATGCTTGACTTAGAACGAGAAGCATTTTTAAGTCTTTGTGGAGAACCGAAGACACAACAACGTATGCAGCACATGCTGACAAAAGGAAAAGCGTTGCGCAATTAACGAAAAGGGGTGACAAAGCATGAAGGAAGCAGTCATTGTATCCATTGCTCGAACAGCAGTGGGTAGAGCTAAAAGAGGAACATTGTCTCAAACACGTGCAGAGGATTTGGGAAAAACAGTCTTAGAAGAGGTTATCAAACGTGCACCGGGCTTAAAAAAGGAAGAAGTTGAGGACATCATTATTGGATGTGCGATGCCGGAAGGAGAGCAAGGTCTTAACTTTGCGCGAACGATGTCTCTCTATGCTGGATTCCCGGTAACGACACCAGCATTAACGATAAATAGATTTTGTTCCTCTGGCCTTCAGTCCATTGCATTTGCGGCAGAGCGCGTAATGCTCGGCCACGCAGATGTTGTGATTGCAGGTGGGGTAGAAAGCATGAGCCACGTTCCAATGACAGGATTTAAGCTAGCCCCACATCCGAAAATTGTGGAGGAAATGCCGGAAGCATACATGGGGATGGGATTTACAGCAGAGGAAGTGGCCAGTCGCTTCGGGGTTTCGAGAGAGGATCAAGATGCGTTTGCAGCGTCTAGTCATCAAAAAGCGGCAGCAGCAATTAAGGCAGGTAAATTTAAAGAAGAGATTGTACCGCTTCAAACAACATTGTCAGGTGTCGACGATAGCGGCAAGCGCTGGGAAAAGCAAGTTACCTTTGACACAGATGAAGGGGTGAGAGAAGGTACAACCGCAGAAGTGCTAGGTGGATTACGACCTGCGTTTAAGCAAACAGGATCTGTAACTGCCGGAAACTCCTCTCAAATGAGTGATGGAGCAGCGGCTTGCGTTATTATGAGTAAAGAAAAAGCGGAGGAGCTTGGACTTAAGCCACTTGCAACCTTCAAGTCCTTTGCACTTGCTGGTGTGGAACCAGAAATTATGGGTGTAGGTCCTATTAAAGCAATTCCGAAAGCATTAGAAATGGCGGGAGTCAGCCAAGAGGATATTAAACTCTTTGAAATAAATGAAGCATTTGCTTCTCAATGTCTTCAAGTCATACGGGAATTAAATCTTAATGAAGACATCGTAAATGTGAATGGTGGTGCGATTGCACTTGGTCACCCATTAGGCTGTACCGGAACAAAGCTAACTTCTACCTTAATCCATGAATTAAAACGTCGTGGTGGAGGTTATGGAGTGGTTTCCATGTGTATTGGTGGCGGTATGGGTGCTGCTGGTGTATTTGAGGTTCATGCAGATTAAAACAAAATTTTAAAACAAAGGGGAAATGGAACATGGCAGTAAAAACGGTTGGTGGAAGCTTTATTATTGAAGATGTAGATTTTCAATCTGTCGTAACACCGGATGAACTTACAGAAGAACAAAAAATGATAGCGGATACAACGAGAGATTTTGTAGATGGGGAGATTGTGCCAAAGGACGAAGAAATCGAGAAGCTAAATTATGATCTTACTGTTGAGCTTCTTCAAAAAGCAGGAGAGTTAGGGCTTTTAGGTGCAGATATTCCGGAAATGTATGAGGGACTTGGCTTAGATAAGGTAAGCTCCACGTTAATTAGTGAGCGTCTATCTAAAGCATCCTCCTTTGCCTTATCTCTAGGCGCACATGTTGGAATTGGGACGTTACCAATTGTGTACTTCGGTACAGTGGAGCAAAAGAAAAAATATTTACCACAGCTTGCGACAGGAGAAAAAATTGCAGCATACTGCTTAACAGAACCTTCTTCCGGATCAGACGCTTTAGGTGCAAAGTCAACGGCAACCTTGTCGGACGACGGAAAATATTATATCTTGAATGGTACCAAGCAATTTATTACGAATGCTGGTTTTGCAGATGTTTTTATTGTGTACGCAAAGGTAAATGGTACAGACTTCAGCACGTTTATCGTAGAAAAAACAATGGATGGTGTTAGTATTGGACCAGAAGAAAAGAAAATGGGGATTAAAGGGTCCTCAACCTGTCCATTAATTTTAGAAGATGTAAAAGTCCCAGTCGAAAACCTTCTCTGGGAAGTTGGAAAAGGACACCTTATTGCGTTCAATATTTTAAATATCGGTCGTTATAAGCTTGCAGCAGGTGGATTAGGTGGAGCAAAAGAAATCATTGAGTTATCCACTAAATACGCGAAGGAAAGAACACAATTTTCTAGAGAAATTGCCAACTTCCCACTGATTCGTCAAAAGCTGGCAGATATGAATATTCGTACCTATGCTCTAGAAAGCATGGTGTATCGCACAGCTGGTATGATCGATGAAGGAATGAGTGATATTGATTTTAGTAGTCCAGACGCTGGTGTTGCTTCTGCGAAAGCAATTGCGGAGTTCGCATTAGAGTGCTCTATCAATAAAGTATTCGGTTCTGAAACATTAGATTTTGTAGCAGATGAAGGGGTCCAAATCCACGGCGGATATGGTTTTATTCAAGAATATAAAGTAGAAAGAATTTACCGCGATTCCAGAATCAATCGTATATTTGAAGGAACGAACGAAATCAACCGTCTCCTTATCCCTGGTACCCTCGTGAAGAAAGCGATGAAAGGCGAGCTTCCACTTATGCAAAAAGCTCAAGCTCTTCAATCAGAGCTACTCACATTAGTGCCTGGCCAAACCTTTGAGGGACGCTTAGAGCAGGAAAAACACTTAGTATCTATGGCAAAGAAAATGTTCCTCATGGTTGGAGGACTAGCGGTTCAAAAGTATCAACAGAAGCTAGAAGATGAGCAGGAAGTTTTAAGTGTTCTTGCAGACATCATGATTCAAGTGTTCGCTGCAGAAAGCGCTTACTTGAGAACGAAGAAATTAATGGATAAACAAGGCGAAGAGAAAGCAGCAAACGCAATTGCGATGACAGAGGTATTTATCCACGAAGCATTTGATAAGATTGAGTCACTTGCAAAAGAAGGCTTATCAGCGATTGAGTCCGGTGATATGCTGCGTACGCAACTATCGGTTCTGAAAAAGCTGGCTCGCCGTACTCCAGTGAATACGGTAGCGTTAAAACGCGAGATAGCCGAACGCGTGGTTGCTTCTGAGCGTTACGTCGTATAATAAAAAGCCAAACAGGGGGTTATCAAATGGTAGAAAAATTATGGTTAAATCAGTACCCCAAGGAAGTTTTGCCGTCTTATGACTATCCGAAGCAAAACTTGGCACAATTTTTATTAGACGCTGCGGCGAAGTATCCGGAACATACAGCATTGTATTTCCTTGGTAGAAAAATTAGTTATGAAGAACTGCTAGAAGAGACGTATCAATTTGCACATGCGTTGCAGGAGCTAGGAATTAAAAAGGGCGATCGGGTAGCGATTATGCTCCCGAATTGCCCGCAATCGGTCATTGCTTACTACGGTTCACTCTTAATTGGAGCGATTGTCGTACAAACCAATCCTACGTACATGGAACGAGAGCTTAACCATCAGCTCAATGACGCAGGTGTAAAACTGTTAATAGGATTAGACCTTTTATTCAAAAGGATTTCAAAGGTAGTACCAAAAACAAAAGTGGAAAAGGTTATTTATACGTCAATAAAAGACTATTTGCCTTTTCCAAAAAATGTACTTTATCCTTTAAAAGCGAGAAAGGAAGGAAATTCCTTACATGTAGACTATTCGGAACATGTCCTATCCTTTAAGAGTGTGCTTCATGGTGCATCTAAAGCCCCGATTCAAGTAGAGGTGGATGCTGAACATGACTTGGCTCTGCTCCAATATACTGGAGGAACCACAGGATTGTCTAAAGGTGTTATGCTTACCCACTACAATCTTGTGGCAAATACGATTCAAACTAGATCCTGGAGCTATAAAAGCGAGGAAGCAAAAGAAAATTATTTAGCAGCTTTACCTTTCTTCCATGTGTTCGGCATGACCGTATTGATGAACCAGTCTATGCTGTTAGCTGGTACCTTGATTATGTTGCCGAAATTCGATGCGGATGAGGCAGTGAAGCTCATTAGTAAAAAAAGACCAAGTACATTTCCAGGTGCACCAACGATGTATATCGCTCTGATTAATCATCCGAAGATACGAGACTATGATTTATCTTCGATCGAGATTTGTATTAGTGGAGCAGCGCCACTACCTGGAGAAGTACAAGAGGTATTTGAAGAGATTACAGGTGGTAAGCTGATCGAAGGATACGGACTTACAGAGGCATCGCCTGTGACACACGCAAATAATATTTGGGAAAAGCGTAAACTGGGATCTATTGGAATTCCATTTCCCGACACAGATGCCAAGGTAGTAGATTCGGAGACAGGAGAAGAACTAGAACTAGGGGAAGTTGGCGAATTAATTGTAAAAGGGCCTCAAATAATGAGAGGGTATTGGAACCAACCCGTAGAAACGAGTAAAGCAATCCGAGATGGATGGTTATATACAGGAGATATGGCGGTCATGGATGATGAAGGATTCTTTTATATTATGGATCGTAAAAAGGACCTTATCATCGCTGGAGGATTCAATATTTATCCGCGTGAGGTAGAGGAAGTTTTGTTTGACCATCCAACCGTCATGGATGTCGTTGTTGCCGGTATTCCAGATCCGTATCGTGGTGAAACGGTAAAAGCATATGTCGTATTAAAAAGTGGAGCACAGACGACAGAACAGGAATTGGAAGCCTTCTGTCGAGAGCGACTAGCATCATTTAAAGTTCCAAGGAGCTATGAGTTTAGAGATAGTCTTCCAAAAACGTTAGTTGGAAAAACGTTACGACGACTTGTTGTAGAAGAAGAGAAGAAAAAACTAGAAACGACGAGTAACGAATAAGCACAGGCTTTGAAGGGGAATGTGAACCGCGACCGTTTCATCAGTTCGCGGTTTTTCCTTACTAAGATCATGGAAAAGAGGTGTGAAGTGTATGGTGAAGACAACCTCCTTTGATTGGGATCACTACATTTCAGAGCTAGTAAAGGATGCGGATAAAACATTTTGGGGGTTTTTAGGCTGTGAAATGATTGAGCTTAGTCAGAAGCAAGTCGTCATCTCCTTAGATGTGAAAGACCACCACCTTAATTTACTGCACATTTTGCATGGAGGCGTTCATGCCAGCATGCTAGACAATGCCATGGGGCTTGTTACCATGGCCGCAAGACCACAAGAAAGTACAGTTACCACCAATCTCAATATCCATTTCATGTCACAAATTAAGAAGCAACACATAACGGTTTATGCAGATATCATTCACGAATCCAAGACCATGTTAACCACACAAGGAAGGATTGAAGATGAGCATGGTAAAGTATGTACGATCGGAACAGGATCGTTTCGAGTGATTAAGTAAGTATATGGAAGAAGTCTTCACTTTTAGAAGACTTCTTTTCGTTCTATTTTTTGACGGCCGCTACCGATGAAAGAAGGTTAGAGTTCATTTGGTACAATAGTTCATATACATATATTCAACACTGTGAAACATTTGGAGGTGAGAAAAAATGAGAAAAGTAGTTGTACTCCCCTATCAAGATAAATGGAAAAAGCTTTTTGAAAAAGAAGCAACAAAGCTGCAGCAAATTTTTCGAGGAGAGTTATTGGACATTCATCACATTGGTAGTACCTCTGTTCAAGGGTTAAAAGCAAAGCCTATTATCGACATCATGCCGATTGTAAAGGATATATCGTGTATAGATGCTTACAAGGATGCGATGGAAGCACTGGGATATGAACTAAAGGGAGAAAATGGCATAGAGGGAAGAAGATATTTTCAAAAAGGTGGAGATCAACGAACTCATCACGTCCATATGTATCAGGAGGGTAGTCCAGAAATTACTCGTCACCTCGTATTTCGGGATTATTTGCGGTCGTTTCCAGAAGAAGCTAAGGCATATGGAGACTTAAAAGAAAAATTGGCAAAGCAATTTCCTTATCAAATAGATTCCTATATTCAGGGGAAGGAACCATTTGTTACGAACTTAGAAAAGAAAGCATTAGCCTGGTATAGGGAGGAGCAGAAGCATAAGGAATATGTGTGGTATGCCTCTTACGGTTCAAATATGAACAAAGAGCGGTTTCTTTGCTATATCCAGGGCGGAACACCAAAAGGTGCAACAAGGGACAATCCAGGATGTAGAGATCAGTCACTTCCTGTTAAAGAACAGTCATATGTAATGAAGCATGAGTTATTTTTTGCGAAGGAAGCGGGGCGGTGGCAAGGAAAGGGAGTTGCTTTTATTGACCCTGCTAAAAATGAGCAATCTCATACATATAGCTATATGTATATGATAACGAAAGAGCAGTTCTTGGATGTCGTTGCACAAGAAAACAGCGTTTCTCATGTAGATCTGGATATAGAGAAAGTCATAGAAAAGGGGAACGAAGTCTTTCGCGAATCATGGTACGGGAATGTGCTTTATTTAGGTGAAGCAGATGGAGTACCTATCTTCACGTTTACTAGCCCAAATGAATTGTTAGAGGAGGAATTAAATCCACCTTCTATAGAATATGTACGGACGATTATGCATGGGTTAAAAGGGGAGGTAGGCCTAACGGATGACGAAATTGTAAGCTACTTGCTAGAAACTCATGGTATCAAAGGATTTATGTCGAGGGAGCAATTGATACAGTGTTTGGGGATGTAAGGTCTTACCGTTTTCAAAACAAATAGACTGTAAGAGCAAGAAAAAGGACGAAAACCACTATTAAAAGGGATATAATAGGCGAAAAGACAGCCTTTGGAGGGGATAGCTTGTCCAATGCTACATGGTCATTTGAAGAGATGTGGAACATATTCTTGAAAGGTAACCGGACCTATGATGGATTATTTTATGTGGCTGTAAAAACTACGAAGATATACTGTCGTCCTTCTTGTAAGTCAAGAAAACCAAAGAAGCAAAATGTGGCATTCTATTTAAATCGGAAAGAAGTAGAGCGAGCTGGTTATCGCGCATGTAAAAGGTGTCAGCCTGAGGTGGATAGATCTCCACAAGAGAAAATAGTGCAGCAAGCGGTCCTATATTTAATGAACCATATGAACGAAACTGTTACGTTAGAAAAGGTAGCTGAGCACGTAGGAGTAAGTCCCTTTCATTTGGAACGAATTTTCAAACAAGAAATGTGCACTACACCGCGAACTTATTTAGAAAAGATGCGAATTGAGAAAGCCATCCATTTACTGGAACATACATCAAAAACCAATCTCGATATTTGCTACGAAGTAGGTTTTAATAGTCCTTCTAGCTTTTATAAAGTGTTTAAAAAAAGGGTAAGTTTATCCCCGCACGCATACCGGAGAATGGAGATTAATAGGAGTGAATGACGTGGAGTGGTATGATTACGAAACATATATAGAGATAATTCCTCCTAATTTATTTAGTTTTAAAGAGTGTGTACGGTTTTTAAGTCGCTCAGACTCGGAGATCTTGCATCGTGTCAAAGACAATAGTGTATGGAAACTTGTTCAAATAGAGAACGAGAAGCTCTTGTTAAAAGTGAGTTGTCCAGAAAATGATGTAATGGTGGAAATAGTAAATAAGAAGACAAGCTCTTCGGAGCGTAAGAAGGTTGCGGAATATGTGTGGGATTGGCTTGGATTCAACCAGAGTCTCGAAAAATTTTATCGAATAGGTAGCAATGATATCGTGCTTCAGCCGATCATTCCTTTGTATAAAGGGTTAAGAATCATTTCAATTCCTGATTTATTTGAAGCGATGACTTGGGCTATAATTGGACAACAAATTAACCTAGCCTTTGCATACACGTTAAAAAAACGCTTTGTTGAGTCATACGGAGCTTTTCTTTCAATTGAAAAGGAAACATATTGGATATTTCCTTCGGCTTCTGTAGTCGCCAGCTTAAACGTGGAGGATCTTACAAAGCTACAATTTAGTGCTAGAAAAGCGGAATATGTTATTGGTGTAGCTCGAGCTATAGAAAAAGGGGAGCTAAGTAAAGGCTCTCTTGTAGACATGCAGGAATATAAAAGCTTACGCGCTGCTTTAGTCTCTTTTAGAGGAGTAGGTACATGGACTGCAGACTATGTGATGATGCGATGTCTACAACACCCTTCCGCATTTCCGATAGCTGATGTAGGGCTTCATAATGCATTGAAGAAGCGGTTTAACTTAAGTCAAAAACCTTCTATACAAGAGATTGAAGAATGGTCTAAACCTTGGGAAGGCTTTGAGGCGTTTGCTACTTTTTATTTATGGAGGTATTTAGATGAGTAAGCCGTACAAAGTAGACTTACAATCTCCTATTGGGATATTGGAGATTACGGGAACAGAAGAAGCGGTACATACTATCCATTTTTCAGATAGAAAAGAAATACAGAACGAGAAGATAAATGGTAGATTTGGAGCGGTAGAATTAGCTTGCGAGCAGCTTGAACAATATTTTCAGGGAGAACGACTATATTTCGAATTTCCTTACGAATTAAAAGGGACGGAATTTCAAAAGAAAGTATGGAAGGCTTTAGTGGAGATTCCTTATGGGTCGACAGGCTCCTATAAGGATATTGCATTACATATAGGAAATGAAAAAGCGGTACGAGCCGTTGGTAGTGCTAATGGTAAAAACCAAATCCCAATAGCCATTCCGTGTCACCGAATTATTGGGGCAAATGGAACACTCACTGGTTATGCGGGAGAATTGTGGAGAAAAGAGTGGCTTTTGACCCATGAAAAGAAGATAAAAAAGCAAAGTACCATTTAAAGTAGAAAGTGAACTACTTTAAATGGTAAGTGGGGTTTTCAAACAGTTGGTGAGACAGCTTTAACCCATGCGCTTAGATTAAAGGTGTCTCACCAAGGCGTGAATGGGATGTAATTCATTCTAATCGCTAATTGCTAATATTGTCTAACGGACTGTTAGATTATATAACAGACTTTCTTGCTGTACCCTTCTTATAAGGAGGTTTTTTAGGCTAAGTGTCCCTTATTTCACCTTTCGTGCATACGATAATAGAAAAATGACAAAGGTGGTGGAACGATTGGGCATTTTTTTTAATATAGGCAAGCATCCTGGAATATTTAAGAGTAAGACGAAACCCATGGGACATAACCAAGAAAATTTTAAAATAAATTATTTCACAGAAATGATGGAGGAGCAGAAGGACATGAATGAGAAACTGCTATCCTCTTTACATGATTTGCGAAAGCTAAATCAAGAGCAAGAGCATCGAAAAGTAAAGCATTGGAATGAGATCGGTGAACAATTAGAAGAGCTTAAAGAAAGTAGTTTTCAGCATGAGCAATTCGAGAATAGGACAAAAGAATGGTTAACGAAATTAGATGCCAACAATCTGGAGTTACGCAAAACCCTTCAGGAAGAAGGACTGTTGACCCAAGGTATGATTGAACAGTTAAATCATTTAACAGCATCGAATCAGGAGATTATTCAACAGTTAGGACAATATGATGAGTTAAAAGGGCAATTGCAGCATTTGATTGAGGTAAGTGAAAATATGTCGGAAAGAATGCGCGGGAATGGTGATAAGCAGGATGAAGTCATGGATCGCTTAGAGAATCAACAAGCGCTTATGGAGAAAACAACGCGTCAATTAGATAATCTACGCTCTATCATTTATGAAAGAGCCAATCATCTATCTGAACGAGTTGAAGAAGGGTATAACCTGACGTCCACCTTCTTCTACAAGCTAATAACGGGCTCTAACCAGCCATTGAATATGCTCATGATGAAACAAGAAAAGGAAAAGAAACAGTAGAGCTAGGTGCCTGTCACTTCCCGATTTCTGTCGAAACCGGGAAGTGACAGGCACACCCCGAAATGTGTCGAAAAAAGTGGCATCGATCCTCCAATGGATTCGGTGCCGCTTATTCACTGTAATGGATTAATATCCAAACGGTAGAAAGCTAGATACGACAGGTTGCACTGCTTGAAATAAGAAATCACACATAAGGTAAAGCAATAGGAAGATAACTACATAAGTTAGATGAGAACCGTAAAAAGTATCTAAACCTTGGTTTTCAATACGTTTAAAGCTTGCGATAACAAGTGGTGGTACTATAAATATGGACCCGGTCATTCCTATCAACGTAACTATTAATGAGATGTTTATTTTAAGGATACTTAATAATAGAGCTACTATCAAAATCGCGACAAACACCGCTAAATGATTCAAGATTCGATACGAGTCCCTTTAACGTGAAAAAGAAAATGAAACGAATAATTAGTGCATATAGAACAAAAGTAATAATTCCGTTAACAAACTAGTTTTTACCGGTTAAATAACTAGTTTCATACGGCTTTTTAACAAGTGCCATAAAATGTCCGAAATACTGCCTAGACACATTTTTTTGTCGTTTCTAAATAAGGATTTGTACTTTGATTCTTGCTTGCTGGCCCCTCACTAGTAGTGTCGTAATTAGATGCTGCCGTTTCGCCTGCAGTTTGTAAAGTTATATTGGTGCCTGTCACTCCCCGAACTATGTCGAATGTTGATAGATTAAAATGTGCTAGTTTTGTTTTTTTGTAATCTTCTTCTCCTCACGCTCAGTTTTTAAACGATGAAATTCCATCACATGGTTACGATATAAACGTTTTTTCTGGTTCAGGTTCCCTGGGAATGGAGTGAGTATGGTTTCTAAGGTTAAGAAGGGAGAGGGAGATTGATTTTGTTTCATACGTTTGTTCGCAAAGTATCCATAGCTGCACCAAGGATATTCAGCTGGATTTCGCACTAAACCAGCAAAAAGTGGATTGAGGTGAATGTAAGAGCTGACGTCTAGTATTGCAAGTGGATCTGGTACGATACTGTCATAAAATCTTTCCTCGAAAACATGTCCAGTCACATTGTATTTCGTATTGAAATAGGAGGCGTATTTTTTATTGATAACCGACATGACGCTTGAAATAGGCTGCTCCTTCGAACGAAGTAGGAGGTGAAAGTGGTTTGTTAATAAACAGTAACAGGCTAACTCGAATGGTCGCCGTTCATAGACATTATTAAGGATGCGAAAAAAGGATATGTAATCCTGATCGGAGAGAAATAACGCATCCCTTCTGTTCCCCCTGCAAACAATGTGATAGAAATAGTTGGGTTGCCATTCTCGTTTTTTCCTTCCCATATCACCACTCCTTTTAGGTTATGAGATAAGAGTACCGATTACATAAGCAGAGAGCAAAATACCAAATCGACAAAACTCGGGTGGTGACAGGCACAAAATCATATATTCTATGATTCGACAAGTAGCGACACAAACCGGGAGGTGACAGGCACCATAAACTACCAGAAAATATTTTAAAAAATGTATTGTAAACGTTTTCGTAAGGTGCTATACTCAACTCATCAGTAAGGAATGTTACCACATTCGGGCATAACCTGAGCTGATATGAACGCACTAATAGTGTGCATGTTCATATCAGTTCAGGTTTTTTTATTGCCCCAAACAAAATAACAAATAGAAGGAAGGGTCAACTCATGAAATATGAGCAATTGGCTAAAGACATTATCGAAAATGTTGGTGGAAAAGAAAACGTTAACAGTGTTGTCCATTGTATTACTCGCTTGCGCTTTAAATTAAAAGACGAAAGCAAAGCAAACACAGACGTGTTGAAAAACATGGATGGCGTCGTAACTGTAATGAAAAGTGGTGGCCAATATCAAGTCGTTATCGGAAACCACGTTCCAGATGTATATAAAGATGTAGTAGAGGTTGGAGGGTTTGCTAACCAAGCAGCGTCTACTGAAGAAGCAAATGATGAAAGTCAAAGCGCATTTAACAAGTTTATTGATATTATTTCTAGCATTTTCACACCAGTACTAGGCGTATTAGCTGCAACAGGGATGATTAAAGGGTTTAACGCGTTATTTCTAGCAACTGGATTGCTAGAAGATACTTCCGGCACGTATCAAATCTTAAACGCAGTTGGGGATTCATTATTTTACTTTTTCCCAATCTTCCTAGGCTACACAGCAATTAAGAAATTCGGAGGAAGCCCATTTATTGGGATGGCCATTGGGGGAGCATTAGTTTACCCGACATTAACACAAATCACTGCAGGTGAACCGCTTTATACTTTGTTTGCAGATACGATGTTCCAATCACCAGTATATATTGAATTCTTAGGAATACCGGTCATTTTAATGACCTACTCATCATCCGTAATTCCGATTATCTTGGCAACATTCTTTGCAGTAAAAGTAGAGAACTTCTTTAAGAAAACGATTCCAGATGTCGTAAAAACATTCTTAGTACCATTTGCAACGTTATTAGTAGTTGTCCCAATCACGTTTATCGTAATCGGACCGATCGCTACTTGGGCAGGATCTTTACTAGGATCCGCTACATTGTGGATCTATCACTTAAGCCCTATTATTGCAGGATTGTTCCTAGGAGCTTTCTGGCAAGTTTTCGTAATCTTTGGTTTACACTGGGGTCTTGTTCCAGTTGCTATTAACAACCTTACAACACAAGGTGCAGATCCAATTCTGGCAACCGTATTTGCAGCATCTTTTGCACAAACAGGTGCAGTACTTGGCGTATGGCTAAAAACTAGAGATAAAAAGTTGAAGTCATTAAGTATCCCAGCATTTATCTCAGGTATTTTTGGAGTTACAGAACCAGCGATTTACGGTATTACATTACCGAAAAAACGTCCGTTCATCATTAGCTGTATCGTGGCAGGTCTTGGTGGTGCGGCAATCGGACTATTCGGGACACAAAATTACATGATCGGTGGACTTGGAATTTTCGGAATTCCATCTGCTATCGGTCCAGAAGGTCTTAACGCTCCATTCTGGGGTATGATTGTATCGATTATCGCAGCAACTATTCTAGGTTTTGTACTAACATACCTTTTTGGTTTGGGGAATGAAAAAGAAGACCAAGAACCGAAAGAAACAGTAAAAAAAAAGTCTCCTAAAAGCACAGTAAACGGTTCTGATACAGTAGTGAGTCCATTAACTGGTCAAGTTCAAAACCTTTCCAACATAAAAGATGAGTTGTTTGCATCAAGAGCACTAGGGAAAGGCGTTGCCATCGAACCAACAGAAGGAAAGCTAGCAGCACCAGTTGCCGGTACCGTATCTGCTTTGTTCCCTACGAAGCATGCGATTGGAATCACAACGGAAAACGGAGCGGAAATCCTTATCCATGTTGGGATGGACACGGTTCAATTAGAAGGGGAATTCTTTACAGCTCACGTAGCAAAAGGCGATCAAGTAGAGAAAGGGCAGCTTCTTCTGGAATTTGATATCGAGGGTATTCAGTCAGCAGGATACTTGGTTACAACACCAATTATTGTAACGAACTCAGATCAATTTGATATGGACGTTTTGGAGGAAGAAAGAAGTATTGTGGCAGGTGAACCAATACTACATGTAAACCAAAGCAACCATGTTGAGACAGAAGGTAATGTTTATCCATTACCATCGTAACATTCCGATAGCTGATGCGAACCAGCAAGGGGTATGACCCTTGCTGGTTTTTTGTGCAAATTTTGGAAAAACCTTGACCTTCAAGTTACTTAAAGGTTTATGCTAGGTACAAAGAGGAGGACGAACGATGTCATCAATCATGTCTATTCAAGCATTTGCAAAGCGAACAGGAATATCCAAGACTGCACTACGATACTATGAACAAAAAAACCTTCTCACGCCAAAAAGGGGGAAAGAGAACCTCTATCGATATTATGAAGAACACCAAGTTAAATTAGCGAAGTGGATTGCTAGCCTACGAACTGCTAATGTTCCCATCAACGAGATTCAAGCCTATTTAACTACTAATCCAAAAGAGCAAAGAGACTTGATTAAAAAGTGGGAAAGAGAGTTACTAAAGAAAAGGAAAATATTGGATGTAGGTATTAAATATTTGCAGAGTACTAAAGAGGAGCAGGAATTTTATCTCGCAAAGATACCTGCTCAAACTATTATTTGGTTTAAAGAAGAAGCAAAGATTGGTCGCTTTAAGCATGCTTTTAAAAAGCGGCAAAAACAACTAAATATTTATGGGTATGAAGTTGATAACGCGTATCTAGCTTACCTTTCTGGAGAAGATATCATCCAAGTTAAAGTAGGGTTTACTTTGCGCTCATCCAGTCTTTATCATTTACCAGAAGACTCATTTGTTGAAAAAAAACCAGCACAACATTGTGTCGTCCATCCCTTTAAGAAACCGATAGCTGACATACAAGAGGGGTATGAGGAAATGATGCAATATGTGCTCCGTAACAAGTGGTATCCCGCTGGCCCTATTTACGAATGGTACCACGGAGAAGGATGGACAGATTTGGACATTGTGATGCCAGTTTTTGAAATGAAAGAAGAGGAGGAACAAAATGAATAAAGAGATTGTTGTCCCAGTTGTGAAGCTAATAGGTAGCTATGAAGAGATGGGCTATGCACAGGCGAACCCATCGCAGTGGGGCTTATTTGCAGGTCAATTTGATTGGTATCAAAGGAACGCTCCTCCGTGTGACGCATCTGAAGTGAAGAGGCAGTTAATGAAGCATGCCCCTTTTTTGTTACAAGAGATTACGGAATTGGCGAATGCCTTGGAAATTAGTATGAACCTGGCACTGCAGATATTTAGTGGCTATAATGTATCTTTTCCTGAAATGGGCTGTACAGCTTTTATGCAAAATAGTATATATGGAAGAAATTATGACTTTAGCCCCGATATATACGATGGAAGGCTAGTGATTGCTAAGCCAGAAAAAGGATTTGCTAGCATTGGCTTCAGTCAGCACTTAACAGGTCGACTGGATGGAATGAATGAAAAGGGACTAGTAGTTGGGCTCCACTATGTTAATAATACGCCCAAAGGGGATGGGTTTTCAGCAACAGCAATAGTCAGAATGGTTCTGGAGCAATGTGCAGATTTAGAGCAAGCAGTTCAATTTTTGAAACATGTTCCACACCGATTTTGCTATAACTTTTCAATTTTAGATCAGCATGGTCATGCAAGTGTCGTGGAGGCGACTCCGAGTGGTATTTCAGTTCGAGCAGGGAATAACCTAGCTTGTACGAATCATTTTTTGTCTAAGGAATTAAAAGGCTCGAATCGGAAAAATACAGAGCGATCTCAAAAGCGATTAGACGTGTTAAATAAGGTAAACGACCTCGATTCAGGTGAAGTCTACACCCTGTTAAACCATCATGATTCTCCGCTTTTTTTCAGAGAATACGACCGCTATTTTGGAACTCTTCATACCGTAGTTTATAATCCGAAAGAATTAACAGCGCTGGTAGGCATTGGGGAGGATGCAATCCCTACAGCTATTGATATACTCGATAAAGATGTGCCAGCGTTAATAGGAAAATTAATTTACGAATAGTTTTATCATAGAGAATTTTTTTATTCCTCGTTCGTTAAGGTTTTCTCGTGTATAAGGCAGGAAGTTTTTACTTTCTAACCATAAGGATATTTGGAAAGAAAAGAAACAAACTATCTCTGTTCTTTAATACAAAACGGGAGGGCATATTATGCAGCCAAATATTCAAGAGCATTCAGCAAAAATAGGTACCCATACGATGTTTTACCGAAAAGCTGGAAGTGGAAGTCAAACCGTTGTATTAATGCATGGAATCCCTACGAATTCATTTCTTTGGATCGAAGTAATTCCGAGGTTAGCAGAACGTTTTACGGTTATTGCTCCGGATATGATTGGATACGGAAAATCAAGTCGAGCATCTCATGAGGAGTTGACCCTCCCTAAACAAGCGGATCATGTTCGATTATTATTAGATCAGCTTGGAGTACATGAAGCTCATTTTATTGGACATGATCTTGGCTCAGGTGTGACTCAAATTTTTGCAACAAAGAACCCTGAACGGGTAAGTAGCTTTGTCATTATAGATGGTGTGGCCTTTAGTAACTGGCCGCTACCAAAAGTAGTATCATTACGCTACCCTACAGCTCCAGAATTTGAACCTTCTCCACTATTTATTGAAAGGATGATGCGAGAAGGATTACTTCATCAGGAGCAATTGACTCCAGAGCTGTTAAAAGCTATGGTAGAGCCTTTCCAGACTCCTTCTGGGCCAAGTGAATTGAAGGAGGCTTCTCTAGCCTTGGAACATCATCAAACAGAAGAAATTGTTCCTCAGCTAAAAGAGTTGACCATGCCAGCGACTATCTTGTTTGGTCAATATGATCGATACCTCCCGCCGTATTGGGGATTGCGATTAAGTGAAACAATCCCTAATGCAACATTTAAGGTATTACCTGATTGTAGTCACTACTCCATGATTGATAATCCGATGGTAGTAGTAGAAGAATTTATGCTTCACTTAGAAAAAGCCGCGACTGTATCTGTGTGATTGTAAAGAGGAGAGGAGTAATCCGCCACTTTTTTTGAAAAAATAACCCCTCTGATTATCAGAGGGGTTATAAACATTATTCCATTGCATCCCGAAGATCACTAATGCTATCAAGCCCACCGGTTACAATTAACCGGTCACCAACGTGAATTTCGGTATCGCCATGAGGAATAAGAGACTCGGTATTACGGAAAATACGAACAATAATGGAATTTCCAAGTATGCGCAAATCTCGAAGCTTCATTCCGTCATATTCATAGTTTCCAACGGATACTTCCTGTAATCCGTCTTCTGTAGTTGTGAAAATACCTGCGATATGAGGAGATTCTATCATCGCCTTCATCATCGCTTTTGTAGAGAAGAAAGATGAGAATACATGGATACCCTTTTCTTTCAACGGACCACTTAGGTCGGGTGTTTCAATTCGACTAATAATCGTTTCAACACCTTGACCTTCTGCAAATATGGCAAGGTCATAATTCCGTTGGTCTTCATTCGTGGAAACGACCAATATATCTGTATCAAAAACATGTTGCTTCAGAAGGTCTTCTTCTGAAAAGCTGTCGATATAACGAACGTCAAAGTCAGAGGAAGCTTCATCGATATCAATTCGGTTTTTTGATACGTGATATAAGCAGACATCGTAATGACTCTTATCCAATTCTTGCGAGATTGGTAAAGTTACTTGGTTTGCTCCGACAATTTTGACTCGTTTCTTTTTGGACGCCATTTCTTGAATAGGGAATACACGTTTAAAGAGAATTGGCGTAATAATACAAGCAATAATCGCAAGAAGAATGAGTGCAGAAGACATTCTATTATCAATAACCCCGATTCGCTCTCCGACTTTAGCTGCCGCAATGACAAGGGATAGCGTAGAAGTTAATAGGAAGCCTGCTCCCATGACGGTTTTCCAGTCATACCATTTGCGAAGGACCATAACTGGGAAGAACTTCGACATAAGAAGTCCGATGAACAACAGCGGAATAAGCAAGAAGATTGTGGAATCTTCAAATAATGCCCAGATATCAAGATCAACCCCAACCATAACGAAAAAGATAGGAATTAAGAACCCATAGCCGAATGAATCCAGTTGATGAATGGTTTCTTTATCAGGAGATAGTAAGGAAACTAATACCCCAGCAAGGAAGGCTCCCAATATATTTTCCGCACCTAAAGATTCAGATAATCCTACTAATACCATTAAAAGCGTAAAAATGGCACGGGTTCCGATCTGGATAGTTCCAGTGGATAATGCTTCAAAGAAAGATTGTTTCTTTTGAAAATGCTTTCCGACAAAATAGAGAACAACTCCAGCTAAGAATAACAATAGAAGTAACCATGTGTTTCCTTCTGATTCATAGAATGAAACGAAAACAGCTAATAAAATCATAGTTACTAGGTCTGCGATAACCGCGATTAACAAAATGATTTGTCCAATTCCGGTTTTCATAATTTCAGCTTCTTTAAGCGTTGGCACGACAACCCCTAAAGAAATGGTGGAAATGACAAGCGTCATGAAAAAGGCGTTGTCTACAAATCCCATAAGCTGCAACGCGAAGGAGATTGCGTAGGATAGAATCAAAATAAATACGAAAATAATACTAGAAATGAAGAAACCATTTGGCTCTAGTTTTCCGTTCGGTAACTTAGTTTTTTTCTTTTTATTTGAGAAAATGGAAAAATCAATTTCTACCCCACTTAAAAACATTAAGAAAATGAACCCAAGGGTGGATAGAATATCAATCCATGGGTCGGGAGAAACGATATCAAATCCACTTTTCCCTATAATTAACCCGATAATGATTTCAGCAACCACTACGGGGATTATATTCAAACGCAGTTTTTTCAGTAAGATTGGCGTCAGGAATGCGGCAACTAATACGATGATTAAGGATGTAACTGAAGTATGTCCTTCCATATAATACCTCCCTTTTAAAGGCTATTAAAAGCAAATTTGAACTTAACTATACTACAGGCTTTGTAACCCATGCAAATGCTTTACTTATAACTATTAAACCGCGTGAAAATGGGGAGTAAGAGGTTAAAATGAAAGGCTATCCAAGGAAAATGGTTTATATTTCTTGGATAGCCTACAATTACTTAGAAATGTTATTTAAATATTACTCTGTTACGACATTTGGTGCAACAGATGTTTTTGCTTCCTCTGGGTTTTCAGGCGAACGTTTTGGGCGTTTGATGAAAAACGCGAGTAACAAAGCTAACGCCGCAATAAACATCGAAACAAAGAATGAGAAGTTAATTCCATTTAACATAGCTTGGTTTGTGACTTCCTGTTGCATTGCTGCTGCAGCATCTGGAGAAAGTTGTGTAGTACCTGCTTTCGCCATTGCATCGGTCATAAGCTCTTCAGCACGTGCTTCCGTACGGTTGTTCATGACAGTAATGAGTAATGCAGAACCGATTGCTCCAGAAACCTGCTGTAACGTGTTGTTCATTGCTGTACCGTGTGGATTGTGGTGCATAGGAAGTGCGTTTAACCCATTCGTCATAACAGGCATCATGACCATAGACATGCCAAACATACGTAATGAATACAACAATATTAAGTTTGCGTAGCTAGTTGACATGCTAAGTTCGCTGAAAAAGTATGTCGTCACGATAGTGATAGTCAATCCTATCACGGCAAGAACTCTAGCGCCGAACTTATCAAATAAACGACCAGTAATTGGAGACATAATCCCCATCAATATGGCTCCTGGAAGCATCAGCAAGCCCGACTCGAATGGGTCAATTCCACGAATAGTTTGGACGTAGATAGGCATTAAGATCATACCAGAAAACATTGCGATAGAAATAACAATCGATATCGCAGAAGAAAGAGCAAACATTGGATGTTTGTAGATACGGAATTCTAGCATTGGGTCATCCATTCTAAGCTGGCGTAAAATAAACCAGACTAGTGCAACGACACCGGCGATAATCGTTCCATATACTTCAGGATCATCCCATCCCTTATCCCCAGCAAAGCTAAATCCGTATAATAGTCCACCAAATCCAACACTGGATAGTATAAGAGATACGACATCTAAACGAATTGCTCGTTGTGGAGTAACGTTTTTTAGTTTAAATATGGATAGAATAAGAGTAAGTATAGCAAAAGGTAACACGATATCGAACAATGTTCTCCAATCATAATGCTCTACAATCCATCCGGATAAAGTCGGCCCTAGTGCAGGAGCTGTAATCATAACTAAACCGAATGTTCCCATGGCAGCTCCGCGTTTTTCAACAGGGAATGCCGTGAGCATAACGTTCATTAACAGTGGCATCATAATCGCTGAACCGGATGCCTGAATCATTCTAGCGGTTAAAAGTATAGCGAAGCTAGGTGCTAAGCTTGCAAGTAATGTACCTGCTGTGAATAAGCTCATTGCTGTAATAAACAAACTTTTATTGGTGAATCGTTGGATGAAAAAGGCGCTAGCTGGAATCAGGATTCCGTTTACTAGCATGTATCCGGTAGACAACCATTGTACAGCAGTAGGCTCCACCTCAAAATCACGCATAATGGAAGGTAAAGCTATATTTAATAACGTTTCATTTAAAATGGCGACAAATGCACCAATAAACAAGATAGATATCATCGCATATGGTGGTTTTTCTGGAATTGTGTGTTGTTCAGACATTATGTCTCAACCCTTCTTTCTAAAATGTTATTCTTAAGTACTAAAGTATTCTATACCGTCAGTCTAAAAAAATCAACATTAAAATTAAGGAATTAACAAAAGATTGATAAATAAGGGTGTTTCATCTAAAATACCAAATAGACCAACGTTCTAAAAAGGGGATTTTACAATGAATGCAAGAAGAAAACAAATAATGGATGCTGCCCATCAATTATTTATTGATAAAGGATTTGCCGACACGTCCATTCAAGAAATACTAGATGAAGCGGGTGTGGCTAAGGGAACCTTCTATAACTATTTTGCTTCTAAGACTCAATGCTTAGTCGCAATACTGGAATATGTGAAAGAAGAAGGGAATAAAAAAAGGGCAGAGCTTGCCTACGGAAAATCCCCGACAGATGAAGATATCTTTGTAGAACAAATTGCGGTAAGATTAAAGATGAACCGTCAGTATAAATTAATCGGCTTATTTCAAGCAGCTTCTATTTCTTTAGATAAGGAGCTCCAAGCATATATTAAGAAGCAGCACGGCCAAGAGTTAACGTGGATGTCCCATCGAATTGTGGAAGTTTACGAATTAGAGGACAAACGGTTTTCATTTGATTATGCAGTATTGCTAGCTGGAATGACACATCATTTGATCTATATTTGGATGATGGGTGCGGATAAAGAGGTGCAGGTTGAAAAAGTAATTAAGTATGCATTGTCCCAGCTAAGGTTTATTATTGATGGAGATAATTCGTCTTCGACACCGTTTTTTAGTCAAGATTGGTTAAGTGTCTATCATTTAGATGGAATAAGCATGGTACAAGTTAAGGAAGAACTCATAGAATTACTATCTGATACAATTAAAAAAATGCAAAAGAGTGAGCTTGTGAGTCCTCTAGAGCATTTAGAGTTTCTTAAAGGGGAGCTTGAAACAGAGCAGCCACGTTATTTCCTTATAGAAAGTGTGCTACTAGCTTTATCTAAATATAAAGAAGCTTTTGGAATGGAACAAGAGATAAAGCGCATTGGTGTCCTTACTTGGAAATGGCTACAAACTGTTAAGGAAGCGTAAATATTTCATTTACTCCCCCAATAACGAATATTTCATCATATAATGAAGAGAGACCGTAGTATAGGATGTAGTTTTTTAAAAGGAAGGTAATTATGTCTGAAGAAAACATTACTAGAATAGATGTAGATGGAAAACAAATTATCTTAATCGGAACCGCGCATGTCTCAAAGCATAGTGCGGAGCAGGTAAAAGAAGTCATCGAGATGGAAAAGCCAGACTCTGTCTGTGTGGAACTAGATGAACAAAGATATCAATCTATTATGGACGGCAACAAGTGGAAGGATACAGATATCTTTAAAGTCATTAAAGAACGAAAAGCAACCCTTCTTTTGATGAATTTAGCCATTTCATCTTTTCAAAAAAGGATGGCAAAGCAATTCGGGATCAATGCGGGTCAAGAGATGATTCAAGGGATTCAATCAGCCGAGGAGATAGATGCTAATCTAGTGTTAGCTGATCGAAATATCCAAGTTACGTTTTCGCGAATCTGGCACAGTGTCGGGACGTGGGGGAAAGCAAAGCTATTAATGGAAATCGTTTTTAGTATTTTTAGTAGAGAGACGATTTCGGAGGAAGAATTGGAACGATTAAAGTCGCAAGATATGTTGGATGCGATGCTTCATGAATTTACTGTTAACTTTCCAAAACTAAAGACACCGTTAATTGATGAGCGGGATCAATTCCTAGCACAAAAAATAAAACAAGCACCTGGTGATAAAGTGGTTGCGGTAGTTGGTGCAGCTCATGTTCCGGGGATAAAGGAAGAAATTCATAAAGAACAAGACTTGAATACCATCACAAAAGTGCCGCCACGCTCTAAGGTGCCTAAAATGATCGGTTGGTCGATTCCGATTCTGATCTTACTGATTGTTGTTTACACTTTTTTGGCGAATCCTTCGGCGGGATTACAACAAACGATTAGCTGGATTCTTTGGAACGGTTCCTTCTCGGCTTTGGGGGCAATTATTGCCTTAGGTCACCCATTGGCGATTCTAACCGCTTTTATTGCGGCTCCTATAACTTCATTAAATCCGCTCATTGCATCAGGGTGGTTTGCTGGTATTGTACAGGCTTATTATCGTCGTCCTAACGTAAGTGATTTCGAAAACTTATCGGAAGACGTGTACAGTGTGAAAGGGTTTTGGGGGAATAAAGTAACTCGTATTTTGCTCATTGTAACATTATCTAATCTAGGGAGCTCTATCGGAACTTTCATTGGTGGAATAGATGTAATCCGAGTATTTCTTGAAAATATATAAAAATTTGGGAAAGGTCGTTGCTAATACAACGGCCTTTTATGTTTTTGTTAGGGAAATAGAAGGTTTTTAACCGTACGATGAAGAAAATAGGTACATAAGAAAAACGTTTGGTGGAGGAATCAAAATGAATGTATCCATGTTAACGGAAGTACCGATAATTCCGGTATTACGAAAAATCCCGTATGAGAAAAGTGAAAGAATCATTCAAGCGCTGGTGAATGGCGGGATAAAGTCCGTTGAAATAACGATGGAATCAGATGGTGCGGAAAAAATGCTAGAAGCAGCAAGAGGGAAGTTTGGTGATGAAGTGATTGTCGGTGCGGGGACAGTTGTGACGAAAGAAGATTGTCAACGTGCAATAGAAGCAGGTGCACAGTTCATTGTATCTCCCATTTTAGTTGAAGAAGTGGTTCGATTTGCTTCGGAACAAAAGATTTTAGTTATTCCTGGCGTTTTTACTCCGAGCGAAATGATGAAAGCGATGCAAAATGGTGCTTCGATGGTTAAAGTGTTTCCCGCATCTGTTTTAGGGCCAGAGTTTATCAAAGACGTGAAGGGGCCATTACAAAATGTATCCATTATGTGTACTGGTGGTATCACACGGGAAACTGCAAAGTCCTATTTGGACGCCGGGGCGCTAGCTGTGGGTGCGGGAAGTGCACTATTGAAAAAGGATCTTATTGCGAAAGAAGAATTTGAGGGAATAACGAAGGAAGCTAGAAAATGGCTTCGTATGATTAGTGATTGATACGTGTGAACGAGCTTCACTTGTTGAACAGGAGGGATTATCTGAATGTTTCATGGATCAGACAAACAGCATGTTACGCATGTATCCTTGATTGTCTCAGATATAGAAAGAGCAATTACATTTTATGTGGATACGTTAGGGTTTAAAGTGAAGAAACGACAGAATGGAGTTGCTTCCCTCACTGTAGACGGAAAGCAAACAATCATTACATTGGAACAGCCTGAAGCGGTTACGGAAAAAGAAGCCCGAAGGACAGGGTTATACCATTTTGCTGTTTTGGTTCCAACGAGAAAAGATCTGGCACTAGTCTTGAAACGTTTGCTAGAAAAAGGATACCCATTACAAGGTGCGTCTGACCACTTAGTGAGTGAAGCACTCTACTTATCAGATCCCGATGGACACGGTGTTGAAATTTATGCAGATCGCCCTTCGGAGCGATGGACTTGGCGGAATGGTGAAGTCGTAATGACAACGGCTGCAATCGATGGTCCGGATTTATTAGCAGAAGCAGAGGAATACGTTTGGGGAGGGTTGCCATCAAATACGGTGCTAGGGCATATCCATTTACATGTCGCGGAGCTAGACGAGGTAAGGCGATTCTATACAGACGGACTCGGCTTTCAAGTTGTAAATAGTCAGTATGGTACACAAGTGCTATTCGTATCGACTAATGGATATCACCACCATGTTGGATTGAATATTTGGAATGGACGTAATGCACCAAAGCCATCTTCTAATAGTGTGAGAATGAAGTATTTTACAGTTTCTTATCCTTCTGTAGAAGAAATGGAACAAGTAGTTCGACGACTGGAACTACTGAATGCACCGTTTCACTTTGTAGAGGACGCTGTTTTTACGAAAGATCCATCTGGTAACCAAATAGAATTGGTATTCTCCTAATATGTTGAGGGGCTCTTTTAGAGAAACGTGATACAAAAGAAGCATTGTTTTAGAGAGTGCGGATTGTTACTGTTCGTCAGGAAAAACCTAAATGTATCCTATACGTTATTTAGAATCGTATTGGATGGGTTTGGGTTTTTTATTTTTTGCGTGCAATAGTTAAAGGGGTTTTTAAGGGTTGGGTGAGAGAAAGGATTGTATGGTTTAACCACTAAAGCGCATGCGTTTGCCTTATTAAACATAGACTCTATTCGATAGGTTTATTGTGTTATTACGAAAATATCCGCAATAAGACAGAAAAATTGCAAACGCATCTAAAAACTTCGACTTAAAATATAATATTGACATATCAATGTTTTAAAGTAAGAAGTGTACTTTTTATAATCGAAATGTAAAATTTATTTTAATAATAGGTTGCTCTTCATTTTAAGCTGTGCTAGAATCAAACCATAAAATATAGTGCAAACGGTTTCACTAAAACCTAAAAACGCTTCCTTTGTAGGAATTTAGTCATGGTTTTATTTTTATGGAAGGCAGGCGTACCGTTTGTCGTGATCGGTAAACCGGTTTCCAATACGAGTGAAATTATGTATGCAGACAAGGCTAACGTTCAGGCATCGAAGGATGCGATAGAGCATCTCATCCAATTAGGGCACCCTCCATTACCCTCAATTATAGAACAAAGGGATTCCTGCATTGCATACAAGCCTAAGCAAGAGAAGTCTGCTTAGGCTTCGGTTTAGGCCGATGCATTTTTTTGAAAATTAAGTGCAAGCGATTTCCTTGTTGTTTGCATTGTGTAGACTAGCTAACGAAGAAGGACTTCCATGAATGGTGTAATGCGATTTTCTGTAACCAATATAGTATGGCTACTGAAGACTTACGAGATCTATTAAAAAAGCGTGGGTGGCCGTCCACTGGCTTTTTTAGCTCTAGTAATAGGAAGTGGAATCATTCTGTATGTAAGTATAAGAGGATTACCGTTTTCAATTCCTTTTTTTACAGGTTCTCTTATTACGTTTTTATCATTTTCTCTGTTTTATAAGACTGATAGTTACTGGAGAAAAGAAATAAATTAGATGCAACTAGGAGGATTAACATGAATCAAATATGGTGGAAGGAAGCAGTTGCCTACCAGGTTTATCCGCGAAGCTTTATGGATTCTAACGGGGATGGAATTGGTGACATTCAAGGAATGATTTCTAAATTAGATTATTTAAAGGATTTAGGAATCGATGTTATTTGGGTTTCTCCAATTTATAGCTCACCAAATGATGATAATGGCTATGATATTAGTGATTACAAAGGAATAATGTCCGAATTTGGAACGATGAAGGACTTTGACGAACTTTTATCAGAAGTCCACTCTAGAGGCATGAAGCTCATTATGGATTTAGTTATTAATCATACCTCAGATGAGCATCCTTGGTTTATTGAATCAAGATCTTCCAAGGATAATCCGTATCGTGATTACTATATTTGGCATCCGGGCAAAGATGGAAAAGAACCGAATAACTGGGAATCGATTTTTGGAGGTTCTGCTTGGGAATATGATGAGCAAACAAAAGAGTACTATTTGCATGTCTTTTCTCGTAAGCAACCAGATTTAAATTGGGAAAACCCGGATGTTCGTAGTGACTTATATGAAATGGTGAACTGGTGGTTAGATAAAGGGATTGATGGATTCCGAATTGATGCTATTTCTCATATTAAGAAGCTTCCCGGATTCCCTGACTTACCAAATCCAGAGAATAAAAAGTATGTAAACTCTATGCCTGGTCATATGAATCGAGATGGAATCCAGGTCTACTTAGAAGAGCTCAAAAAGGAAACCTTTGATAAATATGACATCATGACAGTCGGTGAAGCAAATGGAGTAAGTGTAGATCAAGCCGATGAGTGGGTTGGAGAGGAGAATGGCAAGTTCAATATGATCTTCCAATTCGAGCATTTAGATCTATGGGGCAAAAGTATATCAGGTGGGTTAGATATTCATGCTCTGAAACAAACGTTAACCAAATGGCAAAAGGGACTTGAAGGAAACGGATGGAACGCTTTATTTTTAGAAAACCATGACCAGCCTCGATCTGTTTCCACTTGGGGAAACGATAAAGAGCTAAGAGAACATTCAGCTAAATGCTTGGCGACACTGTATTTTCTCATGCAAGGAACACCATTTATTTACCAAGGTCAAGAGCTGGGAATGACGAATGTCCAATTTGACTCTATTGAGGATTATAATGATGTAGCCATTAAAAATTTATATCGAAACGAGCGAGAAGAAGGCAAATCTCACGAAGAGATTATGAAGATCATTTGGAAAAATGGAAGAGATAATTCCCGTACTCCGATGCAATGGAATGCACAAGAAAATGCTGGTTTTACAACAGGAACCCCTTGGTTGAAGGTGAATCCAAATTTCAAAGAAATAAATGTGGAACGAGAAATGAAGGATGATACCTCCATCTACCATTATTACAAAGACTTAATTACGTTAAGAAAACAACATGATGTCCTTGTATATGGAAACTATGATCTAGTTTTGGAAGATCATGACCAAGTGTATGCTTACACGAGAACGCTCGATGAAAAGCAGTTCTTAGTGATATGTAATTTATTTGCTGAGAAGGCTAAGGTAGATTTGCCAGAGGGTGTGGAGCAAGAACACTTAAAACTAATGATGAGTAACTATGAAACTACGGATGACATTTTTACACTAAATCCATATGAAGCAAGAATATACAAAGTAATAACGAGGCTGGGGCATAACGAAAAGGATAAGCCGAAAAGCTGAACAACAGCCTATACTAGCTCCGGAAATATACGAAGACTCCAGCGGAAAAAAGGCATCGGTGAGACCCCACCGTGCGTCAGCACGAGGAGGCTCACCAAGCCGCCCGCAGAAAGCGTAATATATTTCCGGAGCGGGGTATAGGCACTAATGATAATTGTTCGTTTTTTCATTGCTTCCTATAGTTTTGTCCCAGCCTCATTTTAAGGTTTAATCTTCGTTTGAAAGCTTTAGCATATCTAACACTTTGAAGAAGATACTTAGGGCAATTGCTACGATGGTAGCAAGCCCCATCCCTTTTAATTCTACTTCTCCAATATGGACGGCAGCACCACTAATCCCGATAACTAATACGATACAAGTTAAGATTAAGTTCTGTGATTTGTTATAATCCACTTTTGACTCTACTAACATACGAATCCCACTCGCCGCGATAATCCCGAATAATAGAATCGAAATCCCGCCCATCACAGGAGCTGGGATAGAAGAAATTAAGGCTGCTAGTTTTCCGCAGAAGGAAAGAATGATTGCAATAATTGCAGCTAGCCCAATGATATAAGTGGAGTACACACGAGAGATAGCAAGAACTCCAATGTTTTCTCCGTACGTCGTATTAGGAGTTGCACCTACAAAGCTTGAAATAATAGTGGAAATTCCATTACTTGCAAGGGAACGATCTAGCCCAGGGTCTTTTGTAAGGTCCTTTTTTACAATGTTGCCAGTAACGAAAAGGTGACCGATATGCTCTGGAATTAATACAAGTACGGCAGGAAGAATCATTAAGATATCAGAAACATTAAACTTCATTTGATAGTATTGTGGCATGGAAATCCAAGCAGCTTCTTTCACACTTGAAAAATCTACTATTCCGAATGCATAAGAGATAATGTATCCTGCAATGATTCCAATAAGAATTGGTATGATTTTTAAGAATCCGCGTAATGTCACCCAACAAATGATGGTTATCATGAGCGTTAAGAAAGAGATTAATACAGTCGTGGAGTCCATTGTCCAATCTGTTGCGTCGGCAGGCGCAATCCAACCCGCCATTTCAGCTGCAACAGGCACAAGCTCTAATCCAATAACGGCAACGATAGCACCCATTGCTGCAGGTGGGAAAATAACGTCAATCCAGGATGTACCTGCTATTTTAATGATGAAAGATACAAGAACTAATATAATTCCGACAAATAAGAAACCACCTAAGACGTAACTGTACCCAGCGCCGTCCTGGTATTTTCCTAATACAGCGAAAACGGGTGAAATGAAGGCGAAGCTTGATCCAAGGTAAGCTGGAATCTTCCCTTTCGTAATAAAAATATATAAGAGTGTTCCGATTCCATTCATTAATAGGATCGTAGCAGGATCAACCCCGAATAGTACGGGCACCAAAACTGTAGACCCAAACATCGCGAATAGGTGCTGTAAGCTAAGCGGTATGCTTTGAAGTAATGGTAATTTTTCATGAACTTGAACTTCTTTGTGTGCCATTTCTTTCTCCCCTTTAACGTAAGAATGTGTAAGATAGAATGGCGTTACCTTCATAAAAAAAGCACCTTGCCCAATCGGCAAGATGCTTGGCACTCTATGGTTAAGGACATCCTTCCCTAAGCACACAATGCTAATGCAGAAGCTCGTTCTGCAACACCTTGCCAGCCTCTCTGGACTGATTTAAAGGTAACCGTATCTACTTATCTCTGATATTATGGCAACAATTAACCTATCTGTCAATGGTTTTTGAGTAGATAAAAGTCGAAGGGAACTTAATAATGAGATTCAAGCATACTAATATTCTCAAGCTTGAAAATAAAATGATGTTAATAGACATTTAAGCGAACCATGAAAGTAGAAGACTGGAAATAAAAATAAAAACTTCGTATAATTTTACTTATCAAGCGATAAGTTTAATGTGTGGAAAGGGATAAATTAAACATGGACGATAAAAAAATACCCGTTGTAAAAGATAATGCAACGCATATCACCAAGCAAAACATTATCGACATTGCAGATCGTTTATTCATGACCTATGGGTATCGAGCAGTTTCAACAAGGAAGATAGCGGATGCATGTGGGTTAACTCAACCAGCTTTGTACCACCATTTTAAAAATAAAAAGACGATTTACTTAGAAGTCGTTCAAGCCAACATGCGTCGAACAAAACTGGCCATTAAGAAAATCGTCCACCAATCCAATCGATTGGAAATGCGTATTGAGAGCCTATCCTATTACATGCTCATGAATCATGAAGTGGACTTTAATCAAATGTTTCACGATGTAAGACACGAAATGGATGAAGAGACACAGAAAAAAATGAGGGTGTGGTGGTTGGATAGTTATCTGAATCCGGTCGTTGACATACTAAAGGAAGCAGTAAACGAAAAAGAAATAAAATCTCTGGAAATTCTAGAGACAAATGAAGTGGAGTTAGCCTATTTGTTACTCGATTTCATAAAATCCTCTTTTCCAAACCAACAAAGAGAGTGGGGTGTTTCCGAGAGGCGGCAAGAAGCAAATAGGAAATCTAAACTCATTTCTAAATTATTTTTAAATGGAATAGGAAGTTCTAAAGATTTGGAATAGAGCTTCTTTTTTTACATATTACTTATCAAGTGATAAGTCGGAGGGGTGTAAGCATGAAAAGTATGTTTCAAAGGTATGCAAATTTTGTAACAAGTACATTGGGGAGATGGGTGACAGTCGGAGTCTGGATTGGTGTCATTGCAATCTTTACGCTGATCTTTCCACAGGCAGATTCACAAAAAAATGAACAAGCGGAAGAATTTTTAACAGATGTTCCATCTGAACAAGCAGCCCAAGTTATCAAAGAAAATTTTTCAACGGGCTCCGGACTTCCAGCACTACTTTCATGGTATAAGTCCTCTGAGATACAGGAGGAGGACTTATCTGCCATACAATCCTATGTGAAAGCATTACAGGCAGAAGGATATGAGGGGGTCACCATTCCGCCCTTTCAGCAACTTCCTTTACCTGCATTGAAGCAACAGGTTTCAGAGGATGGTACTACCTTCGTCTTACCTATTCAATTCCCGGATAACATGGAAACAGAAAAGATGAATGAGACTTTGCAATCAATGAAGAATATTGCTAAACAAGAATTCGAGCAAAGCCCGTTTGAAGTATCTTTGGATGACGATGGATTAGCAGTTCGTGTAACAGGTCCCGCGGGTATAGCAGTAGACGCAACAGAATTGTTTAGTCAGGGTGACTTATCATTACTAATTGGCACGGTTATTATTGTCTTAGTGTTCTTATTAGTGATTTACCGCTCCCCTATATTAGCTCTAATTCCACTTATTTGTGTAGGGATGGCTTACCTCATTATAAGTCCTGTTTTAGGATCGATGGCTAAAGTGAATTGGATTGATTTTGATTCACAGGCAATAGCCATTATGACAGTCTTATTATTTGGTGCAGGTACGGATTATTGTTTGTTCTTAATTTCTCGTTACCGAAGAAACCTTCGTGAAGAAAAAGATCCAACCGAAGCGTTAAAGCATGCCTTTACCTTCTCTTGGGGTGCAATCGCAATGAGTGGTTTAACGGTAGTAGTAGCGCTCCTCGTCTTACTAGTTGCTGACTATGGATCGATTCACCGTTTTGCGATTCCGTTTAGTGTTGCGATTTTTATCATGATGCTAGCTAGTATTTCATTAGTCCCTGCCATATTGAGTATTTTAGGAAGAGCTTCGTTCTATCCTTTTATTCCTAGAACTCCAGAAATGAAAGAGGAGCGCTCGAAGAAAAAAGGAAAATCCGTTCCAAAAGTAAAAGAGACTGGACGATTTGCAAAAACAATTGGAAAGTGGGTTACAACGAAGTCATGGTTCGTTGCCATTTCAGGGATTGTATTGTTAGGTATTTTAGCATTCTTTTCGTTTGGGATGAAGTTTACGTACAATACACTAGATGCTTTTCCAGAGGATATGCCGTCAAGGGAAGGATTTGAGCTTTTATCCGAACACTTTAATGAAGGGGAGCTTGCTCCTGTACAAGTGGTTATAGAAGCGACAGATGAGCAAACCGTGACAGAGGTTACGGAAGTACTACAAGGTAAATCCTACATTGCTAATGTAAAACCTGCTCAACAAAGTGAGGAAAACACTTCTCTTTATTTGTTGGATGTAGAACTAGATAGAAATCCTTATTCAAATGAAGCGATGGACAGAATTACGGATATTCGTAGCTCTGTTAGCTCGATTGCGGATTCAGAAAGAATCTGGATTGGAGGACAGACCGCTACCCAATATGATACGAGGCTAACGGTAATGGATGATCAACAAATCATCATTCCGATTATTATTGGGTTCATTGCCCTGCTTTTATTCGTTTACTTGCGTTCCATCACGGCAACTGCGTATCTTATTGGAACGGTATTGTTATCGTACTTTAGTGCGTTAGGACTTGGTTGGATTATCCTGCATTATGGATTCGGTGTGGAGGCCATTCAAGGATTTATTCCTCTTTATGCATTTGTGTTTATTGTCGCGTTAGGAGAAGATTATAATATCTTTATGATTTCGAGCATTTGGAAAAAATCGCGTCACCTGCCTTTGCATGAAGCGATTAGTCAAGGCACAGTGGAAACTGGTGGAGTCATTACCTCTGCGGGACTAATCTTAGCTGGGACGTTCATGGTGTTAACGACATTGCCAATTCAAATTCTCGTCCACTTCGGTACAATCACTGCACTTGGGGTGCTCATTGATACATTTATCGTCAGACCATTCCTTGTTCCAGCTATTACGGCTATTCTTGGTAAATGGGCGTTTTGGCCAGCAAAGAGGGAACCTTTAGTAGAAATTAAACAGAGAGAAAACCAGAGCTGAGCTGCTCTGGTTTTTCTTTTAGATTCTAAATCAATATAAATAATATAGATGAATAATGCTTGGTGATTGTCACTTCATTCCGTCGGATATTTCCAATATTCAGAGAATCCAGTATATAGGGGTTAGAAATAGAGGATACTTTTTACTAAGTTAAACAAGGAGGCGGACTGGAATGCAACTCATTTCTACTATCCATGCATATGAACAATCGATAAAATTACCGACAAGTGCACGCCCATTACTAGATCCATCTGACGTAGAAGTTCCGAAAGGCTATAAAGTCGAAGTTGTAGTGGCTGGTCTTTCCTTTCCGACAGGTATGGGGTTCGCGGATGATGGAACGCTGTACATTTTGGAAGGTGGAAGTACTTGGCCAACGAGACCCGCACTCCCACCACGAATATTAGAAAGAAAGCCAAGCGGTGAGATAGAAGTCTTTGCTGTAGAAGAATTAGGTGGCCCAAGAGGGGTTACCTATCGTGATGGCTATCTATATGTAATTTGCAAAGGCGGCTATCAAGCCCGCGTGGTTCGTTACGATGTTGAAACGAAAGAGCGCACCGTTCTTTTTGATGAAATCCCTAGTGGTGGGTGGCATGAACCAGGAGGTCCACTATTCGGTCCTCATGATGGGCTTCTTTATTTTGCACATGGTTCCGTATCGCAAAATGGAGTTTCATTACCACCTGGTTTTACAGTGGATTTAGCAAAGCATCCGGAAGCACATGATATACCAGGTGAAGATATTACGTTAACGGGACAGAATGTGACAAGCAGGAATCCGCTTATGCCTTTTCCTTATTTAACGGAAACAGGTGCCTTTAAGCCTTTTGGTACTCCGTCGGAAAAAGGTGAGAAGATAACCGGTGAGCTATGGTGCAGTACCGGATTATGGCGGGCCAAGCCAGATGGAACGGAACCGGAACTATTGGCGTGGGGATTAAGAAATCCGTATGGAATGGCTTTCCGTGAAGACGGAGAATTATATGTTTCAGATAATGGATTAGAGGAAAAAGGGGAGCGAGCAATTGCTGGTGATCCCGATCGTATTTGGCATATTAAGAATGCAAAAACGTCTCATCACTCTATTGAAAAACCAGATTGGTATGGATTTCCTGATTACCGTGCAGATGGAGTGAAGGTTTGGAAGGAAGAGTGTCATGTGGAAAAAGGCAAAAATGCAGAACAATTGATAGAAGACCCTCCTGAATGGGCGGGGCCACCAGTCTATTTTGAAAAACCACATTCTTGTATGACAAAGATGGATTTCTGTAAGTCGGAGCATTTCGGCCATAAAGGGAAACTTTTCGCTTGTGAATGGGGAACATTGGCTCCTTTAAATTCTCCACACCATAAGGATACAAACCACGGTTTCCAAGTCATTATGGTGGATGTCGAGAAGGGGGATTCAGAGGTCTTTCTTCACAATAAACAAGAAGGGGCTGCATCTTATCATGGATCTGGTGGTATAGAAAGACCTGTGGATTGTAAGTTCCATCCAGATGGAGAAAGTCTCTACGTTCTTGATTTTGGGGTTTCTCCTGTTACAGAAGGTTATATGCAAGCATACGGTCATACAGGAGTCCTTTGGAAAATAACGAAAGAATAGGTGGATTAGATGACACAAAAACAATCACTGACGTTGATTGAACTAGGAAGTACTTATAGAGAAGAACAATTGGATAGAGTGGAACGCTGGCTTGGCAATACGATAGCAATTCAAATAGCTTTGATGGATATAACCAACAAAGCTTTAAAAGAAATAAAAGAGCCTCATATTCATGAAGCGCTAAGTAAAATGGAAAAATCGAATCAACGCCATCAAGACCATGCGGAATCCCTCTATAAGATCATTTCAAAAGAATATACGAAGCAGAGAAATCAACTCATGGGCAAAGGAACTGCCTTGCTGGAGCAAGGATTATTTTCCTTTCAAGATTTAATGGGCGGGGCGGTAGGATCTTGGAAATACATGCATCAGCTTGTTTCTCTCAATCAACAAGTAATGGGAGCGTTTGCTATTCTAGAACAATTAGGTTTGGCGCTTGGAATGAAGGATTTTGTAGATACCGTATTTAAGATTGTCCACGAAAAACAAATGCATCAACTCATGTTACAGGAATATATGTTAGAGATGGCATCTATTTCAATCCTTTACAAGAACACTGTATAGAAGGGGGAGGAAAAATGGAACGGAAGAGCGGTAGACTCATAACTTCACGACAGTTAATTTTAGGGGCTTTACTTAGCTCGATTGCAGCACTATTCCAATCTGCTGGCGCTTTTATTGGAATTGGGTATGCATTAAGTATGTTAGCGACTCTCCCGATATTAGTAGCAGCTTTTATTTCGATTCCACTTGGAGTACTTAGCTATATGACGGCGATTTTGTTACTTGGCGTTTTGCAGCCTAGTGAGCTTTGGATATTCCCATTTACAACAGGACTACTCGGATTAGGTATTGGTATTGGCTTTAAAGTTAGAAATCATTGGGTCGTAGCAACTAGCTTTGGGGCGATTTTCTTAATGTTGGGGATATCTGTAGTGTTGTATGGATTTTCCTATCCGATACTTGGACCAATCAGTTCTTCATTTTCTATCGTTGTTTTACTTGGGATTCTTGGATTCAGCTTCTTTTATAGCTGGTTATGGGTAATAGGAGGAATAAAATTAAGACAGAGAATACAAGGTGTAGTAAAAGCAAAATCAAAGCAACTGGAAGCTACATAAAAAAAGGCTATTCTAACGAATAGTTTTTTTTATTATAAAGACATACAAGAGTCTGGTGAAAATATGGTAGTATAAAGGAAATAATTGGGTGGGGAGATGGTATTTTGGAAAAAGTATTATCTATTATGAACATGTCAAAACAATACGGGTCTAAAAAGGTAATTGATTCCATTAATCTCGATGTGTATAAAGGACAAATAATTGGCTATATTGGGCCAAACGGCGCGGGGAAGAGTACAACCGTAAAAATTCTGCTTGGACTAATTGATCAGTATGATGGTCGGGTAGAAATATTTGGAAAAGACATTTCTAATGAAACTACCGTATTTAAGAAGCGAATTGGATATGTACCGGAAAATGCAGAGGTTTACGACAACCTTACTGCCTTTGAATACTTAACCTTTGTAGGTGGTTTATACGGATTAGACGAATCAGATGTCATTGAAAAGATAATCCAGCTTAGCAAGCTTCTAAACATTGACCACGCTCTTGATACTCGATTATCTTCCTTTTCTAAGGGAATGAAACAAAAAGTTTTGCTTATTTCCAGTTTAGTACATAATCCAGATTTATTGTTTTTAGATGAGCCTTTAAGTGGTTTGGATGCAAATAGCGTAATGATTGTAAAGGAGCTTCTTTCCCAACTAGCAAGGGAAGGAAAAACGATTTTTTATTCTTCTCACATTATGGAAGTAGTTGAGAAAATCAGTAACCGAATCATTTTATTATCGAATGGAAAAATCGTAGCAGATGGAACATTTGAACAATTAAAGCAACAGAATAAAGATGGCACGTTGGAAGAAATTTTTAATGAATTAACTGGATTTAATCAACATAAAGAAATTGCTCAAAATATCGTTCATGTCATGCACGGGAGAGATGGTTATGAATGATTTCAGGACATTGAAGCTTCTCGATCGATTAGAAGGCGTCTTTCGTTCCATGAAGATTGATTATCCAGTATTGCGCAGCATACTAGGAATGAAGCTTACGTTGGATGAACGAAGAGTCCCAACCATTTTGAATGATGGAAAAAAACGAGAAGGCAATCAGTTCATTCGTTCACTTTGGATTTATGTTCTATTCAGTTTACTACTCTTACTGTTCATGTGGGGAGATTCCTATATCTATCAAATGACCTTTATTTTTAGTATTATAATTTTCTTTCTCATGACGACAATGATTTCCGATTTTTCTACCGTCCTGTTAGATGTTCGAGATAAAGTAACACTGCATACGAAGCCAATCGATAAAAGAACGATTAATGCCGCAAAAATTATACACATTACCATTTACATGTTGTTTATCGTTGGTGCTCTTACCATCATTCCGTTAATCGTTGGATTAGTCAATCAAGGAATTATATTTTTCCTTTTATTTCTACTGCAACTCATCTTCATCGCATTAGGGATTATTATGGTTACCGCACTGGCTCATATGCTTGTTTTACAATTTTTTGATGGGGAAAAGCTGAAAGATATCATTAACTATGTGCAAATTCTAATGACTGTTGGTATGGTTATAGGAACGCAATTAGTGGCGAGATCTTTTGAGTTTATAAACCTGGATATCGTTATGCAGCCGCACTGGTGGCAATTCTTGCTTCCCCCGTTCTGGTACAGTGCATGGTTTGAAGTGGTGTTAAACGGTTCAAGTACCCCGTTCTATGTAACGTTGGCTGGGCTTGGATTGATTATGCCAGTTTTATCAATGCTTCTTTATGTGAAATTTATCTCTTCCTTTGAACGGAACATGGAAAAGCTTCTAAATTCAAGCCAAAGTAAAAAAAAGAACCGAAATCTTTGGTATGTGTGGATGGGACGGATCTGGAATAGAAATAAGGAATCCAAACAGTTATTTCATTTCGCTTTAACGATGATGAAGAATGAGAGAGAATTTAAGCTTAAGGTGTATCCACCAATGATTTTTTCTGTTTTTATTCCGTTCCTATTTATACTAAATCAATTACAATTTGGTTCACTAGCAGATGTAAGGGATAGTAAATATTTTGTTACCTTTTATGGAAGCTTAGTGTTTATGTCGACCGTAGCCCAAATGCTTTTATCTTCAGAGAAATACAAGGGTGCTTGGATTTATGGTATTCTTCCCATCTCTGATAGGAGGAACGTTACAAAAGCAGCAATAAAAGCGGCATATGTCCAATTATATCTTCCTATTTTCTTATTAATCGGGATAGGGTATTCGTTTCTCTTTCCTATACATGTTTTGGTTCAATTTCTTACATTAGGATTAGCTAGTTTTTTATATACTGTTGTTTCATATTACGTCATTAATGGAAAACAGCTGCCTTTTACTCAGCCGTTTGGAGTTACCCAACAGGATGGAACGTTTAAGAGTATTCTACTATTTATTTTTGCGGTAATTCTGGGAGTAATTCATTATGCAGTCTTACATCTTCCTTTTGGGGTATTGCTCTATAGTATCCTGTTGCTTATTGCAAATATCGTGATTTGGGTTAAATTTTTTTCTAAAGACTTTGTTAAAGTATAAAGCATTAAGATATGACTAGAGGACTTCCTTTTTGGGAAGTCCTGTTTGATTTGCGCTGGATGATTAGTCCTTAGCAATGGACCTGACTTAAATAAATGATATCTGTTTACATTATATAAGCAAAAAAAGAAAACACTATTTATATCGTTAACAATTGTAGGAGGTCGCGAGATGAAAGAACGTTATATAGTGTTTTACATTTCAATTATTATCCTTTCTCTACTCGTAGTTACAGGAATAATCATCCCAGGTGCCTTAGAGACGGCTACAGCAAATATTCAAGACTTCTTTTCGGATGCCTTTGGGTGGTATTACTTAATCCTGGTCACTATTGTTCTTGGTATCTGTTTATTTTTACTTGTTTCGCCTATTGGGCGAATAAAGCTCGGAAACCAAGATGAAAAACCTGAATTTTCTACCCCCACATGGATTGCTATGTTATTTAGTGCTGGAATGGGGATTGGACTTGTTTTCTATGGATCGGCAGAACCAATTAGCCATTATGCTATAAGCTCGCCTACTGGTGAGGTTGGAACCGATCAGGCCATAAAGGATGCTCTTCGTTTTACATTCTTTCATTGGGGAATTCACGCTTGGGGTATATATGCCATCGTTGCTTTAGCGATTGCCTACTTCCATTTCCGACATAAGAAGTTGAGTTTAATTAGTGCTACGTTAGAGCCGATTTTTGGCGATAAGGTGTACGGTGTTACTGGAAAAGGTATAGATATCTTTTCTGTTTTAGCAACAGTTCTTGGTGTAGCCACTTCGCTTGGATTTGGAGCCGTTCAAATCAATGGTGGGTTAGGATATTTGTTTGGTTTACCGTCCAATATTTGGGTACAATTCATTATTATCGCCATTGTTACGGTTCTATTTCTCATTTCAGCATGGTCCGGATTAGGGAAGGGTATAAAAATATTAAGTAACGCTAACATGATCTTAGCTGGAGTTTTACTTTTGCTTATGTTTTTATTCGGTCCAACGTTATTTATTTTAAATCTGTTTACAGACACAATTGGGGGATATATACAAACATTACCACAAATGAGTTTTAGGATAGCACCTTTAAATGAAGATATTCGTGGATGGATTAATGGATGGACCATTTTCTATTGGGCGTGGTGGATTGCATGGTCCCCATTTGTTGGAATCTTTATTGCCCGTGTTTCGAAAGGGAGAAGTATTAGGGAATTTGTTTTTTATGTGCTGCTCATTCCTTCCGTTGTTGTATTTATATGGTTCTCTACATTCGGTGGATCGGCCATTGCACTCGAACATGATGGAATTGCAAACATATCAAGCCTATCTACAGAAGAATCGTTATTTGGTGTTTTTTCACACTATCCATTGTCGCTAGTAACATCCGTAACTGCCATCGTGCTAATTGCATCTTTTTTTATTACATCTGCAGATTCAGGCACGTATGTGCTAGGTATGATGACGACAAATGGGTCCCACTCGCCTGGTAATAAAGTAAAATTTACATGGGGGATTTTACTTTCAGCGATTGCCATTGTGCTTCTTTATTCAGGTGGATTGCAAGCATTACAAAATATAATGATTATAGCTGCGTTACCTTTTTCCATTATTATCGCTTTAATGGCCATTAGTCTAATTAGAGCATTAAGAATAGAGGCAAGGCAACTTGGAATAGGTCGTATTAAAAAGAGAGAGAAAAAGTAAAGAAAAGAAGAGCCCTTCAATGTAAGGGCTCTTTCATGATTTAAATAAAGGCTAAACTTGCGATTGCGCCTAGGGCAATACCCCAGCCAAACGCGCCAGCACCCCATCCATAACCCCAAGGACGATACCATCCATAACCAAAGCCACCCACACGGGTTGGACCAAGTGGACGAAGATATACATTTTTTCGATCTACTCTATGAATAACCCCTCTCATGGAACGGCCATCCTTGGTTTTAATAAGAACACGGCGACCAATTGACCGACAACATATCCCGTAATATCTAGACATTCGTATAGACTCCTTTCGTAAGGTTTCATTTCTAGTCTATGAAAGAAGACTATTTTGGTATGGGGCCGTATAATGGGAAAGTAGTAAAATACACTTTTACCTATTAGCAAAACTAGACTTTTGCAACACTGTTTGAGAATCTACCGATAGAAGATCGACGGTAGAGAAAGATTCTTTCTCAGCCGAAGATTTTGCGATTTGGTACCCACAATTGTACCCAATCATTGGTGGGAGAGGAGGTTCACCATATAGCAATTTATCATGAGTCCTAGTTCCTTTCTCTACAAACTGATTTTCACTCAGAAAATCGTTCCAATGTCTTTCGCTTTCTTCTAACGAATAGAGCGTTGCCCATTTTGACAGATAGGGAATGCCCACTATCTCTTGGACTGCATATTCTGCTAACCCTTCCGCAATTATTGTATCTAATAAATGAAACTCCTCCTCTTGTTTTTTTAGCTTCGCTAGTCTACAAATGTGGTGATATTCATGTGTGAGAACAGCTTGTAGTTTTTTCGTTTCTACTTGTGGAGGTAAAAAAAGAAAGAGTTTATCAGTATGACTAACGCCAGAGACGGCATTGAATTCTCGTAAGAAGTCAGGGTTTGTATGGTCGGATGGAAACAGGAAAACAGATACATCAGGTCCTTGCCATTCTTTTTTTAACCATTCAAGGTGTGTTTTAGTATTCATTTCGTAGGATTGCTCTAAGAAAGTAGAAATAGTTCCTTTGTCTTGCTTCCAAGGAACGAATAAACCATGTTCTAACAAATGTTGATGAATATCCATTTCACTGACTCCTGGAAAATGGGGAGTTAGCTTTTTACAAATAGTGTCCAGTTGAATAAGCATGTCTTCCTCCAACCTATCTGTTTTTTTAGTTATATAATCGAATAACCACGACTTTGTATCAATAAGATGCACGACGATTCCTCCTTTTCTGTTATTAACTTATGCAGAGGGAGCTAGAAGTGACGATACACACATGTAATAGAAAAGAAAAATCGTGGTACGTTATAAAAAGTGTGTTTCTATTTTGGACGGAATATAGTACCATAAGATAAATTGTCGAAATAATCAGTAAGGGGCATTTACATATAGAAAAGGGTGTTTGACAGTGAATGATAAAAAGATAGAAATATTAGAGCTATTAGAGAAGGATAGTCGGTTAGAAGTTGAAAAAATCGCCAAAATGACAGATTTGTCCGTGGAAGAAACAAATCAGCTAATTTCGGAAATGGAACGAGATCATATTATTGCTGGGTACTCTACGCTAATTGATTGGACAAAAGTGCTGGACTACGAAGGGGTAACCGCAATGATAGACGTTAAGGTAACGCCAACAAGAGGGGTTGGTTTTGATAAGGTGGCAGAAAGGATTTATCGTTTTCCTGAAGTGGAAGCGGTCTATTTAATGTCTGGTGCGTATGATCTGTCTGTTCTTATTGAAGCGAAAACAATGTCTGATATAGGGCGATTTGTTTCCGATAAACTTTCTACATTAGAATCTGTACTCTCCACGACGACTCACTTCGTGTTGAAAAAGTATAAGCACGATGGCATAATCTTTGAAGGTGATGACGATGATAAAAGAATCATGGTGACACCATGAGCCCATCTAGTAAAACTACTTATTTGTCTAAAACGGTTGAACAGCTTCAACCATCTGGAATCCGCCGTTTTTTTGATTTAGCATCTAAAATGGATAATGTCATTTCTTTAGGAGTTGGAGAGCCTGATTTTGTTACGCCATGGAATGTAATAGAAGCGAGTTTTCATTCCTTAGAGAAAGGCTATACGGCTTATACAGCAAATGCCGGAATGATAGAATTACGAACGAGAATCAGCGCATATTTAAAAAAGAAATATCAAGTGGACTATGACCCGGAAGAGCAAGTTATTGTAACTGTCGGTGCCAGTCAGGCAATTGATTTAGCATTAAGAGCATTAATCGACCCAGGGGATGAGGTAATAGTTGTGGAGCCAAGCTTCGTATCCTACGCTCCAGCAGTTTCCTTAGCGGGAGGGATTCCGGTAAAAGTAGACACAGATCCACTTCAGCAGTTTAAGCTTGAGCCAGAGTTACTAGAAAAAGCTATTACAGAGAAAACAAAGGCAATTATGCTATGTAGTCCGAATAACCCAACCGGAACAGTTTTATCAAAGGATGAGTTAGCGGCTATAGCTGCTGTAGTAAAGAAGTATGACTTATTTGTTCTTTCTGATGAAATATATGGAGAGTTGTGTTATGACGAGAAACACACGAGCTTTAGTCAAATTCCGGAGATGAAAGAACGGACACTTCTGTTATCTGGATTTTCTAAAGCATTTGCGATGACAGGGTGGCGTTTAGGTTACGCGGTTGGTCCTTCAGAAATCATTAAAGCAATGACGAAAATTCATCAATATACGATCATGTCTGCTCCGACTATGGCGCAGCACGCAGCAATCGAGGCTCTGGATCATTCGGAGACTAGCGTTCAGGAGATGAAGAAAAGTTATCGGCAACGAAGAAACTTTGTCGTTAAAGAGTTTCGAGAAATGGGCTTAAATTGTTATTTACCTGGAGGAGCGTTTTATGTCTTTCCATCGATCCAAAAAACAGGTTTTACTTCGGAAGAATTTGCAGAAAAGCTATTGCAGGAGCAGCGGGTAGCTGTTGTTCCAGGAAATGTATTTGGACGAAGCGGGGAAGGGTACATTCGTTGTTCCTATGCGACATCTTTAAAGCAGTTGGATGAAGCGATGAAGCGAATTCGAGCGTTTTTACAAACGATATAGTGATAATGAGTGCACGTAAAAGAGAGTCTTTATGTGCGCTTCTTGTTGCCATGAAGACATTGAGTTGAGGTGAATAGGAGTACGGGTAATTCTCCCCTTTGTGAATAGCTTTTACGTGGTTTATAGGAGTTTTTTCACGAGTATGGTGTAGGAGTACTTATTGACACGTTTGTAGTTTAATCCATTTCGAAGAGCATTCGGGCAACGTAAACAGAAAACTAACATTCAAAGAACAAATAAAGACTTTGAATTCAATTGGAAAAGATACGCACACCTATTCCATACTCCATATTAACGATTTGTGTTTCCTCCCTTCTCTTGAAAACGGCTACTGTAACTTATGATTTTCAAAAGATGTAAGTAAGAAGGATACTATGCAAATATTTCTTGTGATAACTAATAGTGAAGGGCATTGTTTTAAACAAGAGGTTCCTAAATGTTTTAGATAATTGTCCTAGTTATTGTTATTCTAGGAATATCAGGATTTTTAGAAGAAGCCTCTTTAATAGAGAAACAAATGAACAGATTAGGCATAGGCAGATATGCAATCCAATCTAGATCATGGTGGTAAATCAGGCCTGTTTACTGGAAAGCTAATAAGATTCTTTAAAGTTGAGGGTGAATGATTGTGTATCTTGGTTCCTATTACTTCAATTTTATGCTCGGATGTAGTTTTCATAGAGGGTGTCTCAAAAGATAGCTTTTGGTGATACCTTCTTCTTTGTCTTTCAACAATTAATTCATCATGTATGAATACAAAGTTAAAAATGAAAGAACAAGTAAACAAAGAAAACTAAACAGAAAACAAGGACTTACCACAGTGGCTAGCCCTTGTTTTCGACACTCATTGACAAAGTTCGGGTGGTGACTGTCACCACCCGAATTTTCTTTATTCGTATTTGCCGATAATGTCTACGACTTCTTCTACAAGAGATAGGTCTACGACTTGGTCAATGTCGAGATCTCCACGAATTGCACCATTTTCTTTATAGAACTCGTATTGTTCTTTAATATTGTCAACGAACATATCTCCATTCGGGTTAAGTCCTGTTACCCCTACTTTCTTCCAAACTTTTGGATCCTTCACTGCTGTATATTTGGTCATGATATCAATAATCTCATCTTTATTTCCCTTTTCCTTCACGAAGGCGTCGTTATAGTCCCGAACTCCTCTTAAATAAGCAGCCATAAATCGTTTGGCAACTTCACGCCGTTCATCCATGAATTTAGGAGAGCCTAGGACCATTGCGATCTGTGCCTTCGGTGCAAAATCTGTCGCATCTCCAAATCGAACGTGGATGTCTTGTTCTGTTCCTTGTGTGATAAGTGGTTCAATTTGAAGTGCTGCATCTACCGTTTTATTCCCCATACTAGACATCATGTTTCCAAAGTCAGACATAAGAACAAATTCTACATCATCTCTCGTAAGTCCAGCATGCTCAATCATTTTTTGGAAGATATAATCATCCACTGCATTTCGAGTGGAAACAGCAACTTTTTTTCCTTTGAAATCTTCGTAGCTTTGAATCTCATCTTGCAAGTCTTTACGAATAACAAAGGAAAAATAAGACTTCCCTTTGATGTTATGTCCTTTATCTGCAATCATTCGCACATCGATACCTTGTGCAATCGAATTAAAGAATGAAGCAGATGAGATTCCTCCAGCAACATCCACTTCTCCTGCTGCTACAGCAGGAAGCATTTCATCACTATTTCCGAAGGTAACGAATTTAACATTAATTCCGTACTCTTCAAAGTAACCTTTTTCTTTTGCGATGTAAAAGCCAGCTCCAGAAGCGGATCCATCCTCCGCAATGACAACTGTTTCGGGTTCTTTTAAAGGTGCAAGTGGTTTATCACTAGTTGTAGCGACAGGTTCCTCCTCTGCGTCTTTTCCACCGGAGGACGAGTTATTACAAGCTGAAAGAACTAGCACTAAGACAAGACTAGGGACGGCTAACCATCTAACTAAAAACTTCTTCACAATGCATCTACCTTTCCTTTTATTCTTCTTATGAGCTTCGAGAACCTTGAACTTCAGTCTGCAGATGCTGCCATATTTCAACAAAGCTATCAGCCAGTTCGGGGTTTGCGCGGATATCCTCAATCTTTCGTGGTCGAGGAAGGTCAATATTTTTCTCCTTCACAATCTGACCAGGCTGCGAGCTCATCAATAGGATGCGGTCGCTTAATAGCATGGCTTCATCAATGCTGTGAGTGATGAATAGAACCGTCTTCTTAGTCTCTTGCCAGATGTTTAGTAGTTCCTCTTGCAAAATAAACTTATTTTGTTCGTCTAGGGCTGCAAAGGGTTCATCCATAAGCAGGATTTCTGGATCATTAGCAAATGCTCTCGCTATACTTACACGCTGCTTCATTCCACCAGAAAGCTCTTTTGGATAAAGCTTCGCAAACTTCTCTAACCCTACTTTTCTTAAGAAGTAATCGGTTTGTTCTTTTATTTCTTTTCGTGGGAGATGTCGCATTTTCAAACCGAAGGCAACATTTTCTTCTACCGTCATCCAAGGAATAACTCCTCTTTCTTGAAAAACCATGGATTGCAATGGTTTGCTCCCATCGGAATGGTGAATATCCATTTCACCAGTGCTTGGCTTTTCGAGCCCAGCAAGAATACGCAGTAATGTCGTTTTTCCGCAGCCACTTGGACCGATGATACAAACAAATTCACCCTCTTTAATATGAAGGTTGACATCTTTTATTGCTGTAACACTTTCATTTTTTTTATAAAAGACCTTTGTGAGATCTTGTATCGTGACTTTACTATCTTCACTCATCTTCAAAGGCACTCCCTTCTGAAATTATGTTGGTTATTTCCAAGGAATTAGCTTCTTATGAAGCCCTCTAATAAGGAGAGAGAACAAATAACCAAAGAATGAGATGAGAACTAAGCCTACATACATCTCGGGAAGAAGGAATGCTTTATAGTTCATCCAAATGATATATCCAATTCCGGAGTTTGCCCCAATCATTTCAGCGGCAACGATAGTTAACAAAGCAATCGCTTGCCCCATCTGAATCCCTTCTAGCATGACGGGTAGCGATCCTGGCAAGGCAATTTTAAAGAAAAAGTCTTTTGCGCTTGCTCCGTAGTTGTTGGCGACATCGAGGTAAATCTTATCGATGTTCGTGACACCTGCGGTTGTATTGATAACTACTGGGAAAAATACACTAATCGCAATTGTCACCATCTTCGAAAATTCTCCGATACCAAAAATGATAAGAATAATAGGCAGCATCGCCAGTGTAGGTATCGGCATAAAAGCCATAACTAATGGAGAAAAGAAATGGCGAAAAGGCGAATACATTCCCATTATTAGACCCAAGCCAATCGCTGGAATTACACCGAGTAAAAACCCGAAAAGAATTCGCTGTAAACTAATGGAGATATGGCTAAATAATTCTCCATTCGTACCCATGTCGAACATGGTCATGATGATTAAGCTTGGCGCAGGGAAAAATCGTGGATCAATTAATGCAGTGCGCGAAAGTATTTCCCAAAGAATTAATACAAAAATTGGAGAAGAAATGGTTAGTAATTGTTTAAGGTTTGCTTTTCGATTTCTTTTTTTCCACTCTTCTCGTTCCACTTGAACTGCTGTTTGATTTTGTTCTTCCATCATGTCACCACCTCTCACGTTTCTATACTATGTATTCGCCCAGAAAGTGTGAGTACATAGTTGGAGTGGTTCCGTAATGAATGGAGAAATAACTTGTTTAACAAGAGTAAGAAGCGATGAAAAGGGTAGGAGTTTTTCAAAAATATAAGAAGTGAACCATTTCTTGCCCAAAGGGTCGAAGACTGCATAAAAGTAGCTCAAATCAGTGGAAGACTTGAGCTATTACAAAATAGAAAAGTCAAAAATAGTTAAATAGAAGGCTATAATCAATCCGGAAATAAAGAGTGCAAGGATAGGCTTTTTGAAGTGAAGTCTTATCATTGGGTACATCGTCGAGTAGAAAAAAGCAGTCCACCAAACACTCCATCCGTTATAGTACTGAATGTATCCATATTTATTACAAACCCATTCTAGTCCAATGGAAAGAACAATGTATTTTAAATAAAACAAAAATTTATGACGAGTAACTGAAGGGTAATTACCTAAGAACATCACCATAAGACATGGGTATGCTAGGAACGTGTAGCTGACATCTGTAATGAATAGACTGAAGATGGGTTTTTTTAATTCCCATACCTTATCTATAGAATAGGAAATGTACTGATAAAAAAGGTTGAAGAAAGAAAAGTAATACATGGTCGGATAGAAGTCCTTCCATCTATTCCATTTTCCATAAAAGATGGAAAAGCTAATAATGCTAATGATAATAATGACATGTATATTCATAGAAACACCTATTTATCTTTAATATAATGCTTTTAGTCTTCTCTAACTTCATAAAACTATAATCGATAATATAAAAACAGGCATGAATGCTCATGCCTGTTTTATCGGTTCCATCTGGTATTCGATTTCATCATATTTTCGTTTGAATTTAATGTGAAAATCGTGTTCTCTAAAGTACCACGCGTCAGATGTTTCTACATAGAAGGTGACACCGAGTTCTTCTATTTCCATGGCTGGATCATTGGGTGGATCATTTGAAATGGCTAAAGAAAACCCTGAATAAACACCACCGTGACCACCATAACGAACATAAAATCTAACAAAGTCGCCTTTTTCTAAATCCATTTCGCGTATAAACCATTGGGCAGCTGGTTGTGTAATAGACATACTCATAATACGTCCCTCCTGCCCTTTACTATACCAAAAATGAAACCGAAAATACGAGCAAAGCTACTTTTAAACATGAAAACGAGGCTGGGACAAAAGAAGATTAAGCAATGAAAAAACGAACAATTATCATTAGTGCCAATACCCCGCTCCGGAAATATACTACGCTTTCCGCGGACGGCTGGTGAGCCTCCTCGTGCTGACGCACTATGGGGTCTCACCGGTGCTTTTTTTCCGCTGGAGTCTACGTATATTTACGGAGCTAGTATAGGCTGTTGCTCGGCTTTTCGGCTTATCCTTTATGTCCCAGCCCCATTTACTATTATTTGAAGATTCTTACTCGACCTACCGTACCATCTTTGCTTTCGCCAGTTACAACGAATTTCAAACCATATTCTGGGACGTTTCGACCAGCATCCACTAGTGCACGATTACTGTAATCTAAACGATCATAGAATAGTGGATTGCGAATAGCAAAGTTGTCTTTCAAATACGTACCGTTAATGTCGCGATAGTCTAGGAACATTTTCTCGGATTTGTCTAGGCTAAATGCGGCATCGTTCAATTGATAACGAGTGTCTGCGACTGTACCGTCACTCCAGTAGTTCGCTTTTTGCTCGGCATCTACTACCCCTAAGAAACCTTCTCCAGGGTGTACACCAGTCCAGTTGTTATCGTAGGAGTTATCGACATACCAAACCATTAATCCAGGGCTGTAACTCATTAGACTAGCGCCGCGACGAATGTGTGCCAAACCAGCATCCACACCATTGTGAGATCTCCACTCTAATAAGTAGTAGTGTTCGGAGTAGAATTTCCCTTCGTCTTTTGCAAATCCATCAAGTGTAAAGGCGGATTCCCCTTCCACATCATCTGAAAGGAGGGAAGCACCGTCGGCTGTTACGTTAATGTCATCTACATAGAAACCAGGTAATGCTACGTATCCATCCGTCCAGTAGTTAAATTCTAATTCGATGGTTTGACCTGCATATGCAGCTAAATCAAAGCTTGCTTCTACCCAACCATCGGATTTTCCTGTAATTCCGAATCCAGGGTTTTGATCATTTGGATTTTCAGATGTTGTAATATTTCCTTCAATTGTTTCACCATTTACTTTTACAGAAGCGTAATCCCAATCTTCCTCTATGTCATACCACGCTTGGAATGTTAATGCTGCTTCACTAGCATTTGTGAGGTCAACTGTTGTCGTCATGGAATTATCTAAACTGTTTCCACTACCACTGAAGTATTCATATTGACCACTGGTTGGAGTGTTAACGGTATTTTCTTTATCCGGAAGGTTCACTCGAATAGCATCATTGTTGGTACCTTTCGATGCACCTTCGTCTAATAAAAATGACGTTCCAAATCGTGAAATATCGTTGATTTCAATCGTTTTACCAGTTAACCAGTTACCACCATGGGCATTTTGTAAGTATTCTTTCGCATAAGGGCTGAAACCAGTTGGTTCTGTTCCCGGAACATCTCCTGCCCAGCTACCACTTGACATGATAGACCAGTAAGCTACGGGCTCTCCAGCTCCTGTATAGTTCGTATCATATTCATCAGGTAATCCTAAGTCATGTCCAAATTCGTGTGCAAATACCCCTGCTGCACCGTCTTCTGGTTCAATCGTATAGTCATAAGCAGCTAATTGACCACCAAAACGATCACTGTTGGAAGTACCACCAGGCACCGCAACTAAATTACCAAGGTTCCAACGGTGTGACCAAATTGCATCTCCAGCTAAAGATCCACCACCAGCTTCTTCACCTACCCCAGCATGAATAACCATTAAGTGATCAATAATACCGTCGGGCTCATTATAAACACCATCACTGTCATAGTCATCACGATCCCAAACGTCGTAATCACTAAGATTCACATTAGGGTCTTGTCCCGCTTTTGTAAGTGCTTCATATACTAATTCACGAGGTCTAATATCACTTCCGTCTGGAGCAGGGTCGTTGGCACCGTAGTAAGCTGCTGGGTGATCTGCTGTGTACCAGCCTGCCACTGTACCTTCCACTGTGTAACTACCACCAGATTGTTGTTCATAATATTGTTTCATGGAAACAAGATTTTCTCCATTCGGACCTTCATATCCATTTTCTCCGAAAATCATATTTTGGTAATGTTCATGCGTGTAATTTTCATAGAACATATCCGTTTCTTCCGGTGTAATGGAGCTTTTTGCGTAATCTGGGAAATCAATGGCAAGTACAAGCACCTTATCTTTTCGTACTTCTCCGTTATACGTTTCCTTCTCAATTGGATCTACTTTTAACCAATCATAGATTCTTTTGAAAATTCCAGGCTTTAACTTTTCCTTTTGTTTCACTTCTTCTTTCACAGGTGCTTCTTCGAGTTCTTTGGCTCTCGGAAGTGTATCTACCTTGCTGCTAGGTGATTTTGTTTTCCCTTTTAGATACTTTTCTAACGCAGCTTGTGCTTGAGCGGGACTGGCATTTCTAGAAAGTTTACCCTCGTCCTTCAGCATCTCAATAATCTTTTCGTCGTTCGCAATTCCTAAGTCAACTGGCGAACCCGAATAAGGCTTACTTGATACTTCCTTTAATGCTTCATGTGCACTGACTTGCTGTGTCGGCGTTAACAATCCGACAGACAATGTGCTCAAACCGAGTGCAGCTGCCATAGCAGTTGCTGCAAGTTTGTTCTTCTTCAAATGAAACTCCCCCCTATTTTTTATTACAGGGAAATAAGTTCTCTAAAAACTTAGAAGATTCCTTTTTATTTGAAAAAAATTGACATATAGGACTAGAAGGATGTAATGCAATAGGCTAAAGTCCCTGGTGAGTCCCGGAATCAAATCCAATTACTAGGAGTTGTGTTGGGTAATTTGAACTATGTCCAGTGCGGATAATAGTGATTCTACCAATTCGCGAAAATAGTGGAAGAGCGATTTATTAGAAAATAGATTTAATTTCCAGTAACGAGTAAAGGCTTGTGATCAAAAATCATTCATCTTGCCATCTTCTATAATTAAGCATATAATCCGTATAGATTATAAGAAGGAGTGCACCTTGTGATTAAACGTTTTTTTTCCTACTATAAACCACATAGAGCTTTATTTATCATAGACTTTTGCTGTGCTATTATTGTCGCGGTGCTAGAGCTAGCGTTTCCACTAGCTGTGCAATGGTTTGTGGATGAACTGTTACCGGGGAACGATTGGAGTGCCATTGCAGCAGTAGGTGTTGGACTTTTGGGACTCTATTTATTAAGTACGTTTCTTCAATATATAGTGAACTATTGGGGACATAAATTGGGAATTAATATTGAGACAGATATGCGTCGCCAACTATTTCAGCATGTTCAGAAGCAGTCCTTTCGATTTTTCGATAATACCAAAACTGGTCACATCATGAGCCGAATCACGAATGACTTATTCGATATTGGGGAGCTTGCTCACCATGGTCCGGAGGATTTCTTTATTGCTATTATGACCTTCGTTGGTGCGTTTTGGATTATGCTTACTGTAAATGTGAAGCTAGCGCTAGTAACCTTATTGATTGTGCCATTTCTCATCTGGTTAATCGTGTTTAGTAACCTTCGAATGAATCGTGCATGGAAAAGAATGTATAAAGAAATTGCGGATGTAAACGCCAGAGTGGAAGATAGTGTATCTGGAGTACGAGTTGTACAATCATTTACAAATGAGCAGTATGAAATGGAACGTTTTAACAAAGATAACAACAATTTCAGACTTGCTAAGCTAGGTTCTTACAAAGCGATGTCCTTTAGTTTATCTGGGATTTATATGCTAACAAGGTTTATTACATTAGTAGTTCTAGTATATGGTGCGTGGTTAAGCTTTCACGACGATTTAACCTATGGAGAGTTAGTAGGATTTGTCCTGTACGTCAATGTATTATTAAAACCTATTGATAAAATAAGTGCACTTATGGAGCTCTACCCGAAAGGGATGGCAGGTTTTAAACGGTTCACACAATTACTCGATGTTGAACCAGATGTAAAAGATAAAAAAGGTGCTAAAGTAGTGGACAAGCTGGAAGGAAACATTCATTTTGAAGATGTCTATTTTGGATATGAACCGAATAAGCCAGTACTAAGAGGTCTTAATCTATCCATTCGTTCTGGTGAGACGGTTGCGTTTGTTGGTCCTTCAGGAGCAGGCAAAACAACGATATGTTCCTTAATCCCTAGATTTTACGATGTAGATAAAGGGTCCATTATGATAGATGGCCTGGATATCAGAGATGTGACGAAGGAATCCCTTAGGTCTCAAATTGGAATCGTTCAACAGGATGTATTTCTATTTACAGGTACGTTAAAGGAAAACATCGCTTATGGATTACTTGGCGCAACGGATGAGCAGATTGAAGAGGCGGCTCAAAAAGCTCATTTAGGAGCATTTATCGAGTCTTTACCATTAGGATATGACACGCCAGTCGGGGAACGAGGTCTGAAGCTATCTGGTGGTCAGAAGCAGCGAATTGCAATTGCTAGGATGTTCTTGAAAAATCCACCCATTCTTATTTTGGATGAAGCAACTTCTGCCTTGGATACGGAAACGGAACAAATTATTCAACAAGCACTTCAAGAGTTATCAAAGGACCGTACGACCCTAGTTATTGCACACCGCTTAGCGACGATACGAAATGCAGATCGTATCATGGTAGTGACAAGTAAGGGTATTGAAGAGGAAGGTTCTCATGAGGACCTTGTAAAGCAGGATGGTATTTTTGCAAAGCTTCATAAAATACAGTATTAGATTAGTGGAAGATGATTTTTAAACTGATAAAAATCATCTTCTTTTTTTCTACCTGACAAGGAACAGGAAGATTAGGTGTACTTGCCTTATTTGCATCGATTCAAAGTTGCGTCATTTCCTTGCAAATGTAAATAAGCTTTACATAAGGGCTAATTTTTCGGGAATGGTTGTAAGATTATCTGACAATAGGATAGGATTTGAAGTGACTTCCTTGTATAATGTGCACTAATAGAAGGTCGGTGGTGAAAACATGACAAAAGAAATTTCTTACAAAGAGCGAAAAGTCATAACGATTGGAGTCGTAAGTGAGCTAACAGGACTTTCCGAACGACAAATTCGCTACTATGAGGAAAGAAAGTTGATTTTTCCAGAACGATCTCCCAAAGGGAACCGGAAATATTCATTTGCAGATGTGGAGCAGTTAATTGATATTGCTAATAAACGGGAAGAAGGCGTACAAACCTATGAAATAAGGCAGGATATGTTGAAAAGAAAACGTGCAGAAGATGAAAAAGCTATTCGTAAAGAAATGCTACGTGGTCAGATCAATGCGCGTTTCGGCATACAAAAGGAATAGGTTTCATAGATTCATAGTAGTATTGCATTGCCCAAGCCGTGTATGAGAGACTAACAGAAAGACATCTTACATGGATGGACAGCGTGACGATCATCGAAGAAGTTGAGGTGAGTCTATGGGTTTAACGGTGGAAGAAATAATAGAACTACCTATTCTTCGGAAGTCAAAGATTAAATCAGGCAAACAGCATGTGAAGGAAAAGCCGATTGAATGGATCTCGGTAATCGAAGTCCCGGTTGAAAATTTTGTTCGGAAAAATGAATTTGTGTTAAGTACCGGAATTGGATGTGAAAATAATCCAGCTTTGTTAGAGGAGTTTGTCAAAGATGTCATTCGATCAGGGGCATCGGTGTTGGCGTTTGCAACGGGAAGATACATTTTTGATATTCCAGACTCGATTATTGAATATGCAGACCGTCATGAATTCATTATTATGGATATTCCATGGGAAATACGATTCGGAGATATCCTGCATACCGTTTTACAACATATTAATGAAGAGAAGCTAGAAGAAAAACAGAAAGCGGATGAAGTTCGTGAAGAGCTCATCAATTGTGTACTCCATGAAAAAGAGCTTCCAGATATCGCGGAATGCTTGTATCGTCATATTCGAATGCCGCTAGCCATTGTGGACTATGCTGGTGCGGTTCGCTTTAATAAACAAATGGAGACGGATGTACTATTGGGTTCACAGTCATCTATGCAAGAAGACATAGAAAGGCCTTCTTCTTATGAGGGGATTAAAGATCATCCACTGTACTATTATTTGGAAGAGTATCAAGTAAATCAGACTATTTTTTTTCAGCTGTTGATTATGAATAACAATAAGAAGCAAGGCTATATTTTGATTCAGCCGACCGATTTTCAGCAGCTAAATTGGTTTGTCATGACGGTGTTAGAGCATGCTTTAACGGCATGCGCTTTATATTTTGTGAAGGAAAATGCGATAGAAAGCACAGAAATTCGCTTAAAGGATAACTTTGTACTAAGGCTTGCTAAGCAATATGAACCATTGACCCCCGACCTCTTAGCAAAAGGAGAATTATTAGGCTATGACCTTTCCTTGCCCTATATATGCTTAGTAGGTTCACCTAGTTTTCAACAAGAAAATAATTCCACCAAAGATAGTCCTCCAACATCATCCCTTCAAAGCATGAACTACTATTTGCAAAAAGAAATAATGAATGCAAGTCAGTTGTTGAAGCGTAGAACGCTCACAACCTTTGATGAAGGGGAGGTTATCACCTATTTGGAAGCTGAGGTAGACGGTACGGTAGAGATAGCAAATCAATTTTTAGACATCATTGAGCGAAGACTATATGAACAACTACCTGGGATTGAGCTTTCCTGGGGGATAGCAGCACCAAAGGACGGAACACAGAGCTTTTCGGTTAGTTTTGATGAAGCAAGAACAGCGTTAGACATCGGCAAGCAACAATATGGCACCGGAGAAAGGACATTCTATAATCACACAAAGATTAATCGTCTTTTAAAGGCGCTATCGCATGAGAAGGAAATTTCCGACATCGTAAAAGAAACCTTACAACCTATCTTAGATTACGACCAAAAAAGAAACACAGATTTAATTCATACGTTCATGATTTACAATAAATATAAAGGGAATGTGAGTCAGACTGCACGTGCTCTAAATTTGCATCGCCAATCATTATTACATCGTCTGCGTAAAATCGAATCTCTTTCAAACCTATCCTTAATGGATTCCGACCATCTGTTTTTATTAGAATTAAGTGTAAGACTATGGACGTTGAAAAAAATAGAATAAGACCTTCAAAGAGTGGGAGAAATCCCACTCTTTTTTCGATTCGACAAAAACCGGGTCGTGACAGGCACGAAAATCTGTATAAGGGAATGGTCGAAAAGTTCATACAGTTTGAACATTACGAAAAAAAGTCTTCTTTAATATGATGAAAGTACGATAAAGAAAGATTGTAAGAGTTAGAGAGGGGGATATCTTATGTTGCCATTTGATATTTTGGAGTACCAAGATCGGATTAAACAGACGAAGCAAAAAATGGCGGAAAGGTCGATTGACGTACTCTTAATTACGGATCCGGCTAATATGTACTATCTATCTGGTTATGATGCTTGGTCGTTTTATGTACATCAGATGCTTGTCCTTATCATTGACGAATCACAACCTTTATGGATTGGACGGTATATGGATGCTAACGGCGCGAGAGCGACTACGTGGATTTATGATGAAAATGTGATTGCTTATCCAGATGAGTATGTACACTCCTCTACACATCACCCGATGCAATTCATGGCTGAAATATTAGAGCAAATCGGGCAGGGAAATCGACGTATAGGGGTGGAAATGGATCATTATTACTTCACAGCAAAAGCTTATCAAACGTTAGTAAGCTGTTTACCAAATGCAACATTTGTAAGTGGGGATTTACTGGTGAACCAAGTTCGAATGATTAAATCTGATCAAGAAATTGAGTATATGAGAGGTGCAGCTAAGATAGCAGAAAATGCTATGTTGCATGGTGTGAACAGTATCTTTAGAGGAGTAAGAGAATGCGATGTAGCAGCTCAAATTTCCTATCATTCCATCGCAGGTACGGATCAATATGGTGGAGACTATCCATCCATCGTACCAATGCTCCCTTCAGGAGAAAGAACAGGAATGCCTCATCTCACATGGTCGGAAAGAGCATTCATGGAAGGAGATTCAATCATCATAGAGTTAGCTGGTTGCTATAAACGATACCACGTCCCCTTAGCTAGAACGGTAAACATAGGACCAGCTTCCGAGAAGTTAGATCGCATAGCACCAATCGTAATAGAAGGGATTGAGAAGGTGCTGGATGCGGTAAAACCTGGAATAACTTGTTCCGAAATAGAAGAAATCTGGAGAAATAGTATTAAAAAATATGGGTTTGAAAAGGAAGCGAGATTAGGCTACTCTGTCGGGTTAAACTACCCACCTGATTGGGGAGAACATACCGCAAGCATCCGTCGAGATGACCATACGGTTTTACTTCCTAATATGACATTTCACTTTATTCCTGCATTATGGTTTGACCATTACGGCATTGAAATAAGTGAAACAATCCGGGTAACGGATACCGGTTGCGAAACCTTCACAGATTTTCCACGAGAGTTAATCATTCGGGACGGTTATGCGACACCAAGTCAAGACGGAAAGATAAGCTGAAGCTTGTTGATTATTAAAGGAGGAATCTTACGATGAAAAAACCGAACATGTCAACTCAAGCCATTTGGGCAGGGGAGCAGGACTCTCTGGCTTTTGGCGCCACGCAAGTGCCAGTCGTGCACAGTGTTTCCTTTGGCTATAACGATATGGATGAATGGTATGACGTTGCGATTGGTAAAAAAGAAGGGCATATCTACGGTCGAAATACGAATCCAACGGTGCAAGCCTTTGAACAAAAGGTGAAAACTTTAGAAGGAGCAGAAGCAGCAACAAGCTTTTCAACTGGAATGGCAGCTATAAGTAACACGTTGGGTACGTTTCTTTTTCCAGGTGACCGAGTTGTTTCCATTAAAGATACGTATGGCGGTACGAATAAGATTTTTACAGAATTTCTTCCAAAACAACAAGTAGAGGTTGTTTTATGCGAAACAGGTGACCATGAAGCCATAGAAAAAGAAGTGGAAAAAGGTTGTAAAGTTCTTTATCTGGAGAGTCCAACAAATCCAACGGTAAAAATTACAGACATTGCCCGTATGGCGAAAGCAGGGAAGAAGGCAGGAGCAATTGTGATTGTCGATAACACATTTGCAACTCCTGTAAATCAAACCCCATTAGACTTAGGGGCAGATATTGTCATTCACAGTGCAACCAAATTTTTAGGAGGGCACGCTGATGCTCTAGGTGGAGTGGCTTGTGGATCAGAGAAGCTTATCACGCAGATTTATCATTACCGAGAAATTAATGGTGCTACGTTGGATCCAATGGCAGCTTATTTGCTATTAAGAGGAATGAAAACATTGAAGCTACGTGTTGATAAACAATCGGAAAACGCATTAGCAGTTGCCACATATTTAAAAACGGTTGATTTGGTGGAGGATGTGTTTTATCCAGGTCTTCCAGAGCACCCTGGTCATGACATTGCGAAGAAACAGATGAAGAACTTCGGTGGAATGTTAAGCTTTTCGGTTAAAGGTGGGGTGGAGACATTGAGACATCTACTGCCAAAATTGAAATATGCCAATCGAGCAGCGAACTTAGGCTCTGTGGAAACGGTGGTAGGCCCGTCCCGTACCACTAGTCATGTCGAATGTACACCAGAAGAACGAGCGGCAATGGGGATTCCAGAAGGACTAATTCGTTATTCTGCGGGGATAGAAGACGTCGAGGATTTAATCGAGGATTTGGATCAAGCATTTAAGACTCTACCAGCATTCGTTACGAACTAGCAGAAAGGATGGAGCCCCATTGTTACGGGAGGTAACTGCAATTCAAGATAAATTGATAGAGTGGAGACGTCATTTTCATCAATATCCCGAGTTAAGCTTTCAAGAAAAAGAAACAAGTGCCTATATTCTATCCATTCTGGAAGACTTAAACGAAATTCATATAGAGACCGAAATGGGAGGAACCGGTATTATTGCATCGATTGAAGGTAATGGAGGTCCCGAAATAGGAATTCGAGCGGATATGGATGCTCTTCCTATACAAGAAACAACCAATCTACCTTTCCAATCCAAGTACAAAGGTGTCATGCATGCTTGTGGACATGATGCTCACACCGCCATGCTGTTAGGAGTGGCTCATTTATTAGTGAAGTTCAAAACGGAAGGAACTTTACGAGGAAATGTGACCTTAATTTTTCAGCCGGCGGAAGAAGCGGCAGGCAAGGATGGGTTAACGGGTGCCCCGCATATAATCAAGTCTGGTAAACTCGCAGATTTAAAAGCAATTATTGCGCTCCATGTTTGTCCGTGGAGGAGGTTAGGAGAGCTTCAATTGCATTCCGGGATAAGTATGGCAAGTGTAGATAATTTTCGGATAACCGTTGAAGGAAAGGGGGGGCACGGCGGGTACCCACACCTAACCAGTGACCCAATTTGGATTAGTAGTTTTGTATTGCAAGGTATTTATGGATTAGTAAGTAGAAAAATAAATCCGCTTAACGTTGGAACGGTAAGCATAGGAGAAATACAAGGAGGGACTTCTCCCAATGTGATTCCTGACAAGGTAGAAATAACCGGAACAATCCGTGCCTACCAAGAAGATGTTCGTACGCAATTAAAACATGAACTATATGAAATAACGAAAATGGCAGATGCATTTGGGGGAGAGGCTAGGCTAGAAATCGAAATGGGGGAACCAGCCTTACGTAACGATGAAAAAGTAGTTGAATCTATGATAAGTGCAGCACAACAGAGTAAGCCTCCTTTTCATATAGTAGAAGAGCCCTATGGGATGGGTGGTGAGGACTTCAGCCATTATACAAAGAAATTTCCAGGAGCAATGGCTTTTATTGGTTGTAGAAGTGAAGAACGTCAATATGATCTCCATACTGGTAATTTTCAAATAGATGAACGTGTGCTGCCACTTGGGGTTGCTTTCCTCTTGGAAACGCTCAAGCAGTGGTGGGGAAACGATTAGTAACGGGGGGATGTATAAATGACAATAAAAATTGCATTTATTGGCTTCGGAGGAGTAGGGCAGGCGTTGGCGGAACTACTTTATACACGAAAAGAAGACCTCTTTAGATTATACGGTTTAAATACACAGGTTGTAGCCGTATCTGATGTGATGAAAGGATCCGTTTATCACCCTGAAGGGTTGGATATACCAACTCTTCTTCAAGAGGTAAAGCAAACTGGATCAGTATCCAGTTATCCGGATCAACCAGGATTAGTAAAAGGTTGGGATAGTATGGAAACGATCGAACAGTCCAATGCAGACATGATTGTGGAGGTTACCTTTACTGATGTAGAAACAGGGCAACCGGCAATTGACCATTGCAAGCGAGCATTTCGAAACAAAAAAAGTGTAGTCACAACGAATAAAGGGCCAGTAGCTCTTGCTTATCATCCGTTAGCAGAGTTAGCGAAGGAAAATGATGTGTACTGGGGGTTTGAAGGGACGGTTATGAGTGGAACTCCAGCTTTACGAATGCCGTACACAAGCTTAGCCGGAAATGAAATATCAGAGATTAAAGGTATTTTAAACGGCACAACGAACTTTATGCTAACGGAAATGGAGAAGGGGAGCACTTATCAGGATGCACTAGCAAAGGCACAAAGCTTAGGATATGCAGAAGCAGACCCTACAAGTGATGTGGAAGGCTATGATGTCCGGTACAAGGCAGCGATATTAGCTAATTATGTAATGGGGTACCCATTGCCATCCAATGAGATTACTTGTAAGGGAATAACAGAGCTTACACAAGCGGATATAAAGGAAGCAAGTACCTCAAACAAAAGATGGAAGCTATTAGCTCGGGTGAAAAAAGAAGGGGACCGAGTAACAGCAAGTGTACAACCGGAACTATTAGACTCTGATGACCCACTAGCAAGCATTACAGGACCTACAAATGCCATTGTATATGATTGTGATATGGCCGGTGAAATTATGCTGACTGGAGCGGGAGCAGGGCTTACAGAAACGGGGTATTCTTTACTCATTGACATTATTGATTATCATCGTACAAAAGCTCCATTAATCGTACATGAGGAGGATGCTTAATGCAAACCAAAGTACGCACAGAAAGAATGTTAATTGGCGGAGAATGGGTGTATAGTGAGTCAACGTTCGATGTATGTGATCCACAGGATAATCAAGTTCTTGCAAAAGTTCCAGCTGCCACCGAAGCGCATATGCTCGATGCGATTTCAAAAGCAAAACTAGCTTTTGAAGCACATGGAACATGGCCAACACATGACAGAATACGTGTCCTTCAGAATGTCGCGGTGTACTTGGAAACACATTTAGAGCGATTTGCAAAAACAATTGCCAGTGAGGGAAGTAAGACAATCCGAGAGGCTAGGGGAGAAGTGCGAAGGGCAATTCAAACGATACAAATTAGCGCAGAAGAGGCAAGAAGGTTGAGTGGAGAGACCATTCAATTTGATCAACATCCAGGAAGTGAAAATCGAGTAGGTTACAGCTATCGTTTTCCTATTGGCGTAATTGGTGCCATTACTCCATTTAATGATCCGCTTAATTTAGTTGCCCATAAAGTGGGGCCGGCAATCGCGGCTGGGAACGCAATTGTCGTTAAACCAGCTTCTATTACACCGTTAAGTGCTCTCCTTTTAGCGGAAGCATTCCAAGAGGCGGGACTGCCGAAAGGGATGTTATCCGTTGTAACAGGTTCAGGTGCAGAAATAGGGGACGCGTTAATTACGCATCCGGATGTTAAAATGATTTCTTTTACCGGAGGGTTAGATGCTGGAGAATCTATTGCAAATAGAATAGGTATTAAGAAGATGAATATGGAGCTTGGCTCGAATTCGCCAGTTATCGTACTGGAAGATGCAGATTTACATGTAGCAGTGCCTGCCTGTGTTTCAGGTGCTTTCTCTGCAGTAGGTCAGAACTGTATCGGTGTTCAAAGAATTTATGTACAAGAATTGGTGTATGAAGCCTTTTTATCATCCTTCGTAGAGCAAGCATCTCAGTTAATTGTTGGGGATAAGCGGGATGAATATACGGATATGGGTCCGATGATTCACGAAAGAGAAGCAAAAAGAGTAGAGAGCTGGGTGGCGGAAGCTATTCTAGATGGAGCAGAACTCATCCACGGTGGTAAACGCTATGGAGCTTTTTATGAACCGACTATTTTAACGAATGTTCCAGTGACCAGCAAAATTGTGAATGAAGAGATTTTTGGCCCTGTTGTTATCATAGAGCGTGTACGTGACGTACAAGAAGCGGTGGAAAAATCTAATCAAGTGAACTACGGCCTGCAGGCTGGGATATTCACCGGTAGTTTAGAAGCTGCTTATTACGCCATTCAAAAGTTAGATGTTGGTGGAGTAATGGTAAATGACAGTAGTGACTATCGAATTGACTTCATGCCATTCGGTGGAGTGAAGGGATCTGGATTAGGTAGAGAAGGAGTTAGAGATTCGATAGAAGCCATGACAGAGCCAAAGGTCGTTTGCTTTCAACTTAAAGGATTGGCATAAGCACAAAAAAGCGTATTGTTCAGACAATACGCTTTTTTGATGTAGGAAGGAAGAATTTATTTTCAATGAAAGACGATTAACTATTTTGAACAGCTCTTAATAATTCATAGGCCATGTCACCTGCAATACATGCATACTGTTCCCAAATTTCATCTCGAAGTAAATCTAGTTCTATTATCTGTTTAGCGAGTTGAACAGCCTGCTTATTATCCATCGCTTTACCCTCTCCTTATGTTTTTATACTTTTTTGCCCGCTTCCCGTTTTCTGAAAATCTTATATTCTGCTAAAAGCTCTGAGGATGTTTTATGGTGAACAGAAGAATCGCTAGCTTCATAAAAACCTCCGCTTTTCATCTTATCAATGAGGAACTGCTTTTGTTGTTCCACAGCTTTTCTAAGAAATGGCATTTTATATTCTCTCCTTATTGTTTTTTATTTTATAAGACATGAACGACCAACGCATGGGACTAGTTAGATTTTCTAACATAGTTTTTCCACTTTTAAATAGGACTAAACCACTTTTCGCTTTTCTAACATAATGTGACAATATTTTTTATAATGAAGAGTAACGATGCTTAGAGTAATACGTGTCATAGCGTATAATAGAAGAATAGATTTCCGTGGAATATAACGATATTGAAACAAGATACGTATCGTCTTTTTCATTCATATGGAATAGAAGGTTGTTTTATTAAAACAATTCTCATCAAGTGCACAATTTTTCGGTTGTTGTCTTGATAATTCGCGGAGATAAAATTTTATTAGTGTCGAAATATTTCCCCGGAAATAAATAATTAGTCGAAACGTTTATCCCTCCTTTATTATGAGAAGTTTGGTTAAACCATTTTCACTACATTTATCGTACTTAATGTTGTATTGGGAACATCTTACAAAAAAAGATATTATCATTCATTATACTTGTAAGGTGATTTTACAAAGAAAAATCATTTCATTGTTATGTATAGAAAAGAGGAGAGAAAATGACAAAATCACTAGTTACAGTGATCATCCCAACATATAATCGGTTGGAGGAACTTACAGAACTTATGGAATCACTAACAAGGCAGACGTACAAGCAATTCGAAATTATTATCGTAAATGACGCAGGAGAGGACGTATCCATAGTTCAGGACTTGTATTCGGAGTTAACGATAATGATTGTGCAAGTACCAGAGAATCAAGGACATGTACATGCGCGGAATGTTGGAATTAATCATGCAAAAGGTGAGTTCATATTATTATTAGATGACGATGATTTAATTGTAAGTTCTCATCTCGAAACAATGGTTCGTGAAATAGATGGGTATGATTTCGTTTTTTCTGATGTAGAAATTGTGGATTATGAGAAGAAGAACGGCGTTCGAACACCAATAAATCGTTTTCCGTTTGCTTATAACTGGGATCGAAAATCGATGCGCATTTTTTCAACGTTTGTGCCATCAGGGACTTTATATCGAAGGGAAATCCACTCTGTTATCGGGGAGTTCGATGTGAATATGAAGCATTACTGGGATTGGGACTTCTTTTTGCGAGTAGAAGCACAATATAAAATAAAGAAAGTACCGATTGCTGGTGTTTTGTATGAATTTTCGCAGGCAGGAAATAATGCTTCGAAAAATCAAGAATCGATGCGGATACATTTAGATAGATTGTCCCTTAAACATGGATTAGGAAATCTTCCTACCAAAAACTTTTTTCTTTTGTTAAAAGAACCAGCAATAAAAGAACGACAATCTGAAACGAAGATTGTTTGGGATGGACAGCCATTTATCTCAAGATTTTTTAACCATCGAAAAATCAAATAAAAGGAAACGATATGGATCTCCCATATCGTTTCCTTTTATATTTAAGGTTTTTCCCCTCTCATATCCCCTATTTATTAAACGGAATAGGGATATCCTGTTTTAAAAAGTTTTATATCTCTGTGGCTCTCTTGGTCCTTCCCCCTATTCTTTTGCTGTCATTAATTCACTTATTGATTCAGGTTTACAATTTTGAAATTAATTGTATGTTAACGAGGGTTTAGCCAAACTAAAATTTATATACTATATATCATTGATATATAGTCTTATTTTTAATATTATAAAAATAAGAGGAGTGATATAAAAATGAAGGATAATTGGACTTTTCAATTAAAAAAAGGAAGCTTTGAACTGGCCATTTTATTTTTATTACACTCTGAGCCGATGTACGGATATGAAATCACAAAGAGATTGAAGGAAACAGAAGAATTGTCAATCAGTGGTGGGGCTATTTATCCCATCCTGAATCGAATGTATAAAAAAGGATTTATTAATTTTTATTGGGGAGAATCCGATAAGGGTCCACCGAAAAAATATTACTATATTAATGAATTGGGTCTTAAAACGTTAAGAAGTCGTATGGACACTTATCAAAAGGTGTATAAAGCATTATCTTCTCTAGGAGGTGATAAGATTGATTCATGAAGTTAATGAAAGGTATATAAATAATGTCCAAATTCAAGCTGAAAAACGTGGTGTACCAATATCACATGAAGACTTGGAGGAGTTAAGAAGTCACATCCTATGCTTTGGGCAAGAGCATGAGTCCTCTTCCCTTACAAACGACAGTTTGGAAAAGCTAATCTACCAAGAATTCGGGAGTCCAAGTACATTAGTCAAAGAGATTTCAACAGAGAAAAACGATACAAATTACTCAGGTAAATCAAAGGTCCAACCTTTTTTTCTAATTATCACGGTGGCGATTATTTTAATGGCATCTTTTTCCCCCTTTAAATACGCACCAATCGGTATCCTATTTGTGGCTATTGCATTAAAAGCCATAATAACAAAAGACCCCTTTTCTTTTGCATACTATAAGAAAAATCCGGATAAGGTTAACCATCGAGGACCGTTTTGGTTTTATAATACCGTTCTTATAGGACTAGGTATTGTGTTTTTAGTCTTAGAATGGATGTATTAGTCACACAAAGAATAGAGAGGTGATGATAGGTGAGTATGAATCCGTCCACATTAATTATTGGACTACTATTTCTTATTTTGGCTTATCTTATAGGAGTAAGAAAAAATACTTGGTTATTAAGTGGATACAAGCAACATCGCGTTCGAGATAAAAAGAAACTGAGTCGAATGGTCGGTGGATATAACTTAATAGCGGGCTTATTTTTAGTGGTTACTTCCATTTTCTTTTCTACAAGTTTTAGTACTGCGGCTATACAGATTGCTGTATTAGGTCACGTTGTTATTTTAGTTTATGTTAATGTAACAATGGTAGATAAATAAGAAACAGTGTGTGGGCACTGTACAGACCTTAATGAAGAGGCTAACTAATCCATAGTTATAAAAAAACGTAAAAAGACACTCCACTTCTTTTGTCAGTATTTTTTAATATCCTTTGGGGAAGTTGTCTCAACTAATTGTAACCGAATGTTTTAAGCCCTAGCTAGAACTAAAATATAGCGATCGTAAGGGAGTATAACCTACTCAAAAATAGGTTTCCATATTCGTTGACAGCCTGTCATCCATTATATGTTTAGTCTTTGTCTGATCACTTTAATGCTATCGAGAATCTTGTGCATTTTGTTACGATTATGATTAGTAGAATGGTAAGATGAACAGCGTAACCAAAAGGAGTTAGAAAATGAGAAGTCAATATACATTTACACAAGGTACCATTTGGAAGCAATTAATCGTTTTCTCTGGTCCTATTATGCTGACCAATTTGTTGCAAACGTCTTACCAGTTCGTCGATAGCTTATGGATAGGGAATTTGCTAGGGGCAGAGGCACTTGGGGCTGTAGCGATAGCGAGTACAGTTATTTTTACGATATTATCTTTTATTATTGGCCTGAACAATGCAACCTTGACAATCCTCTCACAGCAAAAGGGAAGAGACGATGAAGAAGGATTAGCTCGGTTTGTAAATGCTTTCGTTGTAACCTTAACCTGTTTGGCCTTTATCGTAGGGTTTCTAGGATTTATGTTTGCGGAACCAATCTTGTACCTTCTGGATACACCTGAAAATATGATAGCTGAAGCAGCCGTGTATTTAAAAGTGAATAGTGTTGGAATATTATTCCTATTGGGATATAACTTTATTGGAACAGTGTTGAGAGCAATCGGTGATAGCAAGACACCTTTAACCTTCGTTCTACTTGCGGTTGGACTAAATATAGTTTTAGATCCTGTTTTTATTTCAGTATTTGACTTAGGTGTAAGAGGTGCGGCTTTAGCAACGGTATCTTCTCAAGGAGCTGCATTTCTATATGGCATGTATGACGTGATTCATAAAAGAAAAGTTCCATTCCGCTTACCTACGATACCAGTTCGAAAAGACGTAGGGCTTATTTTGAATATGGGAATTCCTGCTGGCCTACAAATGGCTGTCATATCTGCGGGTGTGGCAGCCATTATGAGTGTAGTTAATGGTCATGGTCCTGATGTGGTGGCTGGGTTCAGTGCAGCACAACGACTAGATAGTATTCTTATGCTTCCAGCACAAGCCCTCGGTACGGCTGTTAATAGTATGGCAGGTCAGAACATTGGGGTAAGAAAATGGGAACGTGTTCATCTCATTACGAAATATGGTATGCTTTATAATCTTGGAGTCATGGTAGTCTTTGCTTTCATGTTAATATTGTTAGCAGAGTTCGGAATTAGGCTCTTTATCCAAGACCCTGTTGCTGTTGCATACGGGTCCGATTATTTAAAAATAGTGGCTCTCTTTTATCCGTTTTTAGGAATTAATTTTGTATTGAACGGTATTGTGAGGGCGTCTGGAGCTATGTACCAGGTGCTTGCTTTGAATATTATTTCCTTCTGGTTGCTTCGTTATCCTTTTACGTATGTATTCTCCAATTGGTTTGGGGAAAATGGAATTGCAATCGGGATGGGTATAAGCTTCATCATCAGTAGTTTGTGTGCTATAGGTTATTATATGTATGGGAACTGGCGAAAAAAAGTACTTTTTAAAACCGAGGAAAACGCTTGAAAAGTTTGTCAGATTATATGACAAACTTACATACAGATCAACCTGCAATCGGTTATATTGAACTAGGGAAAGAAAGAGAACCTGGGGAGGTCAATTCTAGTCGGCAGCGCTTTGATTAGAAGTCAAATGGACATTTGTCTAGTAAGGGGAAAATGCCTTTACGGATAAATGTCCATTTTTGTGTCATCCTAAAGAAGCGGAGCATGTGCAACTGATTATATAGGAAAGGTTGATGGACATGAGCCTGTATGAGCGAATAAATCCTAATCACACCGCATTGTTGATAGTGGACATGCAAAATGATTACTGCCATGAAAAAGGATATTTAGCAAAGCAAGGTTTAGACGTTTCTATGGTACCAAGCATGATAGAACCTCTAAAAGATTGCATCATAGAAGCTGAAAAGGCAAAGGTTCCCATCTTATTTATACGAACCATTCATCAGGACAGCACAGACTCCAAAACGTGGACAAGTCGTATGAAAAATACGGGTCAAGGTGGATTGTGTAGGAAGGATACATGGGGAGCTTCTTTTTTTGAGGTGGAACCTAAACCTAACGATATTGTAGTAACGAAGCATCGATATAGTGCTTTTATTAACACGAGATTAGAATCGGTTTTACGGACATATGGAATTAAAACATTAGTATTAGCTGGAGTAAGTACAAATGTGTGTGTAGAATCAACGGCTAGAGATGGGTTTATGTTAGATTATGATGTCGTCCTGTTATCGGATTGCACTGGGGCTTTTTCCCAACAAGAGCATGATATGGCATTAGAAAATGTGGATAAATATTTTGGTTCTGTACTTCCTTCAGAAGAAGTAATGAATGCTTGGAAGCAGAATATACCTATCCCTTTATAAAACAGAATGAAGGAATTTCCTTCATTCTGTTTCCATTAGCTATTGCTCATCGTTATCATCATTATTAAATTTCTCTCTTCTCTTCGCTAAGTTTTTTTGAAGAAATGGATTGTCGTCCCCAATAATACCGCTATAACTACCAAAACGAATGACAAAATACAAACCTGCAATTCCACATAAAATAATGATAGCTGTTATGATCTTCAAAAACATATGAACACCCCAGAAAAAGTATTTATTCCTCATATATTCTTACGTATTACTTTCCAAGAGGTTTCAGTCTTCAAAAACGTAAACATAACATAGCATTAGAAATTCGTGTTTTATGATATGAGCTTATAAAGAAAATAATAAATACACAGCTGTCCCCCACATAATAATGGCGGAAATTTTATTAATCACATGTAACAGTTTTCCTGTGGAGTCTATTGATCCAATCTTCCTACCGATAATAGCTAACCCAATAAACCATAACCAGGATACGAGAATACAGGCAATTGCAAACATTACTTTTTCCACGCCTAAATAAGTAAGCGAACTAGTCCCAATGACGCCAATCGTATCCATAATCGCGTGTGGGTTTAGTAATGAAACAGATAAAGCAAAGGTGATTTGCTGCTTTGCAGACATAGCTTGGTGCTTCTCACTCTTTTTTTGGACGCTTCGCCATGTAATCCATCCCATATAAATAAGGAATAGAATCCCTACTGTAAGTAAGGTTATTTTAATCAAAGGAGAGGCTAAAACGACGGCTGATACTCCAAGAACAGCTAAGCTGATTAAAAATGTATCGCATAGGGAAGCGGTGATGATGACTGGTAATGTCTGCCTAAACTTTGGCTGCGTGGCACCTTGGTTAAAAATAAAAACATTTTGTACCCCAAGTGGTAAGATCCATCCAAAGGCGAGTAATATACCATGACTAATAGCAACCCACATGTTAGATCCTCACAGCACTGGAGGAACCTGATGTAGAGTCGCTTGTTCATACGCATAAGCCAGTTCAATCAATCTTCCTTCCGAATACGCTAACCCAGTAAATGTCACACTTACCGGTACACCTTGCTCGGTATAACCCGCAGGCACTGTGATAGAAGGATAGCCAGCTCTTGCAGCAATATCACACCCCACATCATTTGGGAACAGAATCGCATCTAGCTTCTCCGAGTAAATTGCCTGATTCAAGCCTTCTTTCTGCGAAAAAGTAAGATCGTTTAGTCGATCTTGTATATACGCTGGATCCGCTAATGTACCGGGTTTCTTTTGCGACTCTTCTAACACAGTTTGTCCGTATTTTAAAGCAATGTCTGAATGCTCTTCGTTATAGGCGATAAGCTCAACTAAGCTATGAACTGGTAAAAAGCTTGCGACGTCTTTTAAATACGCATTGATATCTATTTTGAACTCATGAAATAAAACACTAGACTCAGGTGATTGTGCGGATAAAGAAATATCAAACACTTCCGCACCCGCAGCTTCTAGCTCCTTTTTAGCTCGATTAAAAACACGTAATTGCTCGTCCTTAAGTTCATATAAGTAGTTTTTCGCTACGCCGATTCTAGCTCCTTTCAAGGCATCCTTTTGAAGATGAGGTAAGTAATTTTGTTGGGATTTTCCTACACTTGTTAACGTAGCTGGGTCTTCTTGATCCATACCAGTTAAGGCTCCGAGGATAATGGCTGCATCCGTCACATTTTTAGCCATTGGGCCAGCCGTGTCTTGACTGTGTGCAATTGGGATAATTCCCGTTCTGCTCACGAGACCAACTGTCGGTTTAATGCCAACAATGGAGTTGTGGGTAGCGGGGCCAAGTATGGAACCACTTGTCTCCGTACCAATGGAAGCAGTAGCAAAATCTGCAGCAATTGCTGCTCCAGATCCAGAACTGGATCCACCAACATCAAAAGCTCCCGGTCCGTATGGATTTAGAACTTGTCCGCCTCTTGAACTGTACCCATTTGGCATGTTGTGTGTCATAAAGTTTGCCCACTCCGTCATATTCGTTTTGCCGAGTATAATAGCTCCAGCTTCCCGTAACTTTCGAGCAACTACAGAGTCTTTTTTGGCAAAATGTTCAGCAAGAGCAATTGATCCCGCACTTGTATGCATCTTATCACGCGTATCAATATTATCTTTAATCAAGATCGGGATTCCATGAAGTGGGCCACGTACTCCCCTTTCCTTTCTTTCTATGTCTAAGGCTTCCGCGATATGCAAAGCATCTGGATTAACCTCTAAAACGGCATTAATCTTCGGGCCATTCCAATTATAGCTAGCGATTCTTTCGAGATAGTATTTAGTTAGATCTAATGAGGTAGTCTTTCCTTCTTGTAACCTTTGCTGTATTTCTAGAATAGTCGACTGGTTCATAAGCCCCTCCTAAGGTTGGATAGTTTTAAGTTCTACCACCATTATAGTAAATAAAAGTGGAATAAAGGTATTAGAATGACTTGGGGATAAAGTACTAGGCATTATTTTGATTCACTTTTTAATAATGTCAACAACCACTATGACAAAAGACCGATTAGATTGAATTGAAGATATACTTGAAAACGCTTTATGATAAAGGTAAGGAATTTATCATTCTTATTTTTAGACATCAAGCTTTTGTCATTATTTTAATTTTATCTATGGAAGGGAGAAATAAAGATGGCACAAACAGGAGCGCGTGCTAGAATTCAAAAGTTTGGTAGTAATCTTAGTGGGATGATTATGCCAAACATCGGTGCATTTATTGCATGGGGACTTATTACAGCGTTATTTATTCCAACTGGCTGGTGGCCGGATAAAGAATTCGCAGCAGAAGTAGCGGTATTAGTTGATCCAATGATTAAGTACTTATTACCATTACTTATTGGTTTCACTGGGGGACGCCTAGTTCACGATTATCGCGGAGGGGTAGTTGGTGCAATTGCGACGATGGGAGTAATTGTAGGGGCTGACATACCTATGTTCCTTGGTGCGATGGTTATGGGACCACTTGGTGGTTACTTAATCAAAAAGTTGGACGATGTATTTTTAGCTAAGATTCGTTCGGGATTTGAAATGCTTTATAACAATTTTTCAGCAGGTATCCTTGGAGCTGCATTAGCACTTTTGGCAGTTGAAATAATTGGTCCAGTTGTAGAAACGTTAACCAATTTATTAGCTGATGGAGTAGAGGTAATTGTAGATGCAGGACTTTTACCACTAGCAAACATTATTATTGAGCCAGCAAAAGTATTATTCCTTAATAATGCAATTAACCATGGAATACTAAGTCCACTAGGGGTAGAGCAAGCAGCTGAACAAGGTAAATCTATTTTATTCTTACTTGAAACGAACCCAGGGCCTGGATTGGGAATTCTTTTAGCATTCTGGCTATTTGGAAAAGGTGCTTCCAAAGCATCTGCACCAGGCGCGGTAATTATTCATTTCTTGGGCGGTATTCATGAAATTTACTTCCCTTACATTTTAATGAAACCTATGTTGATTCTTGCGGCTATTGCGGGTGGCGTAAGTGGTGTTTTCACATTTTCACTATTCAATGCCGGGCTTACATCTCCACCGTCTCCGGGAAGTATCATTTCCTTAATGGCGATGACTCCTAAAGGAAACTTTATAGGTGTTATTCTTGGGGTGCTTGTAGCAGCTGCTGTTTCCTTCTTAGTTGCATCTTTCATCCTGAAGAGCAGTAAAGCAGATGAAGAAGACATTTCTTCTGCAGCACAAAAAATGGAAGAAATGAAAGGGAAGAAAAGCACTGTAGCTGGAAGCTTTGCAGAATCACAAGTTTCTGGTGAGGTAAACAAAGTCGTGTTCGCTTGTGATGCAGGTATGGGATCCAGTGCAATGGGTGCTTCTCTATTGCGTGATAAGTTTAAAAAAGCTGGCATTGACATTGAAGTAACCAATACGGCAATAAACCAATTGCCAAGTGATGCGGATATCGTTATAACTCATAAAGACTTAACAGATCGTGCAAAAGGAAAACTTCCTAATGCAACACATATTTCGGTTGAAAACTTCTTAAACAGTCCGAAATATGAAGAGCTAGTTAATCAATTAAAGAAATAATAAGAAAAAAGTCCTCCTAATTAGGGGGACTTTTTATTTCTTTATGTTGATTGATCTGGAGTCAGGAGAAAGAGGCACTTATTAACTTTTGGCAACATTCTCCATGACGAAAATGAGAAAGGGTATTTATTGAGGATGAAAACACAGAGGTCTATTATTAAGGTAGGAAAGTTGAGTCATACTAAGGGGATAATGAAGGGGGTGACAGGGCTGTATATTTCGGGCAGAGAGCGAAAAATTTTAGAGTTTCTATTGGAAAATGACCGAGAAGTAACGATTCAAGAAGTAGCGGAGCACTTAGATGTAAGTACACGAACGATTCACCGTGACCTCAAGGATGTTGGGGATCTTCTAGTTGACTTTAACCTGACTCTTAATAAAAAATCTGGAGTTGGGATAAGTCTAGAAGGAGAAAAAGAGCAAAAAGAACAATTAGAAGTTGCTTTGTTCCAAGTGAATCATACGGATTATACGCCAGAAGAGAGACAAGCCATTGTTATGTCAGCCTTGTTAGAGTCCCATGAGCCGATAAAGTTATTTACCTTAGCCAGTGAGCTTCAAGTTACAATTGCAACCGTGAGCAATGATCTCGATAAAATTGCGGACAGATTGGATGATTTTGATCTCTCCTTAATAAGGAGAAGAGGATATGGCGTGCGAGTGGACGGGAAAGAGAAAGACAAAAGAGCGGCGTTAAGCTATTTAATTTCCCAGCACGTCAATGAGATGGACTTCTTAGAATTAATTCGAAACAATATTCATCTCAAATCAAAGCAACAGCTTGATATGATATCTAATCGACTGTTAGGCATGGTAGCGAAAGAAAAGCTATATGTGATCGAAAAATCGGTGGAACGTGTAAGAAGTAAGCTTCCTTATGAGCTAGCGGACAGTGCGTATATTGGCATCATTGTACATTTGGCATTGGCGTTAGAAAGGCTTCAAAAGGGTGGGAATATTCAGTTTGATCCGGAATATTTAAATGAAATTAAAGAAACGAACGAATTTGAGATTGCTCGAGCCTTAATCAAAGATTTGGAGAAGTCTCTACACATGCATATACCGGAGGATGAAATCGGATATATCACGATGCATTTAATGGGAGCGAAAATTCGCTACAACGATGATTATGTGTTAGAGGAATCCAGTTTAGATGTAGCCTATAGAGCGAAGGAACTCATTCAATATGTGGGGGAACAGTTGGAAGAAGATCTCAATCACCACACACGTTTGTTTAACGACTTAGTAGCTCATTTGAAGCCGACAATCTATCGGTTGCAACAAAATATGACAATAAAAAATCCACTTTTAGAAGAGATTGAACAAGACTACCATTCCTTATTTCATGTTATAGAAGAAGGTGTGGAAAGCGTTTTTGAAGGAATAAAGTTTCCGAAGGAAGAAATTGCTTATTTAGTATTACATTTTGCTTCTTCTTTATTAGAGGTGGAAAATCAATCGGATTTAAAGGCACTTGTCATATGTGCAAGTGGAATCGGTACGTCGAAGATGCTCGCTTCACGCCTATTGCAAGAAATTCCGGAAGTGCAAACCGTTGACAACAAGTCACTTTTTGAATTGGATCGTATCGATAATAATTCGTATGATGTTATTGTATCAACTGTGCCCTTATCCCAATTAGAGGATGATGATTATGTCACGGTCTCACCTATTTTAACAAAATCGGAAATTCACCAAGTGAAGAAATTTGTTCGAAATCAATCGATTCAGAAGCGGACAACGTATTCCAACAAAAAGGACATAACCCAAGACACGAAGATTCAATCCGTAGAGCGATTGATCGCGATGCACCATTTTTCAAATGTTTGTTTAGACCTTCTAAGTGGTATCTATGTCACCAATATCGAAAAACATCTTACAATTGAAGAATTACTTGAAGTAGCAGGCAAGCAGTTAGAATCCATTCAAGTGACGGATAACAAAAAAGAAGTCATCGGAAAGTTGATGAAACGAGAGGAAATGGGAGGGATGGGAGTCCCGCAAACAGCCTTAGCGCTGTTTCATACGCGGAGTTCCGCCATACGCAAGCCTTCCCTCACCTTTTATGGGCTACAAAATCCAATCATGGTTTCCGCAATGGATGGAAAGGATATAAACATGTCCTGTCTTATACTAATGCTTGCACCAGAAGAAGCAACGGAAGAAAGTTTAGAAGTTCTAGGCTATATAAGTGGATTATTAGTTAGAGACAAGGAAAGTATTGCAGTATTTGAATCCTGTGACAAGGAACGTATTAGCAGGTATTTATCACATCAATTAAACTTATTTGTAAATGAAAAGTTATAAAGGAGTGTTTGTTTTGGCTAAAGATATTTTGACAACAGACAATATTCGATTGGGAGCCGATCTAGGGACGAAAGAGGAAGCAATTCGCTTTACAGGTAACATTTTAGTAGATAATGGATACGTAGATAACACATACGTAGATAAAATGTTAGAAAGAGAAGAAGTGACGTCAACATACATTGGGAATAATGTTGCAATTCCACACGGTACAGAGGATGCGAAAGCAGCTGTGAAAGAAACAGGTTTATCCATTGTGACAGCACCAGAAGGGATCGACTTTGGTAGCGGAAATACGGTGAAGCTGTTAATTGGAATCGCGGGTAAAGGAAATGAGCATTTAGAAATCCTTTCGAAGATTGCATTAGTTTGTGCGGAGGAAGAGAACGTAGAGAAATTGGTTCAAGCCCAATCCAAGCAAGAGATTCTTGATATGTTTGCTGAGGTGAATTAAGATGAGAGCTGTCCATTTTGGAGCAGGGAACATTGGAAGAGGATTCATTGGATTATTACTCCATCAATCCGGTTTTCACACAATGTTTGTGGATGTAAATAAAACCGTGATTGATGCACTAAATGAACGTAAATCGTATAAGGTAACACTCTCTGATGAAAATAGTGAGCAGCTTCCAGTAGAGAATGTAAAAGGAATTAACAGTGGGGAACATCCAGACGCTGCAATTCAAGCGATAGCGGATGCAGATATTGTAACAACAGCGGTAGGACCAACTATTTTACCAATCATAGCAGATCTTATTGCGAAAGGCCTACAACAACGCTATCAACAAAATAAAAAGCCACTAGATTTAATCGCTTGCGAGAATATGATTGGTGGAAGCTCTCTGCTTAAAGAAAAAGTGTTTGAAAAACTTTCAGAGGCAGAACAGCGTAGCTTTGAAGCTCTTTTTGGGTTTCCAAATGCAGCAGTAGACCGTATTGTTCCCAATCAAGTGAACGAGGATGTGTTAGCTGTTTCAGTAGAGCCGTATTATGAATGGGTTGTGGATGAAAGTCAATTAAAAGCTGGTAAACTAAATATAGAAGGTTTAACCTATGTTTCTGATTTAGCACCATATATTGAACGGAAATTATTTACGGTAAACACCGGTCATGCGGTTGTTGCATACTTAGGCGCCTATTTAGGCTATAAGACCATTAAAGAAGCGATTGATTCTCCGCAAGTAGAAGCGCTTTTGCAAGGTGCTTTAGAAGAATCAGGAGCTGTGCTTGTTGAACAGTATGGTTTTGGTCCGGAAGAACATAAATCGTACATTCAAAAAATTATCCATCGTTTTAAAAATCCATATGTATCAGATGAAGTGAATCGTGTTGGCCGAGCTCCTTTAAGAAAACTTGGACCTAACGATCGATTAATTCGTCCGGCTAGTCTATACTTACAGCTGTTAGAGAAGGAACCAGAGCATTTATCGAAAACTATTGCAGCTGCACTTCAATATCAAGACCAAGGTGATGAAGAAGCGGTTAAACTACAAAGCTTAGTTCAAGAGAAGGGCTATAAAGAAACGCTTTTTGAGGTATCTGGATTGAAGGAAGGGGACAAATTAGTAGAAAGTGTACTAAAACAATTCCCTGAAATTGAGAAACTGAAATAACAATCAAGGAAGAGTATCCACCTGGATACTCTTTTTTATATAAGTTATCTTATTACATAGCGCGCCCCCCTTCTTCTGTATAATTTAGTAACTAGAATGAAAAAATGATAAAAGGGTTTTCTACTTAGATAGGAGGTACATGTATGTTCCAAGCCATTATGTGGGGAATTATTGCAGCCTCTGCTACGTTATTAGGTGCCATTATTGTGTTATCCATTCATATCCCGAAAAAAGTGATTGGGTTTATTATGGCGCTTGGAACAGGTGCGTTAATTGGAGCGACTTCATATGAGTTATTAGAAGATGCGTTGGAGATTAGCAGCTTTAGGGAAATAGCCATCGGCTTTTTAGGAGGAGCACTCCTTTTCACCATATTAGACATCATCGTATCTCGAAAAGGTGGACATCAACGAAAAGGTTCTGATCGAAACCCAGCACGTAAGGATGGAAAATCAAGTGGATCTGGAATGGGGATATTTATAGGAACTGTCATGGATACATTACCTGAGTCAGCGATGATAGGACTAAGTTTGGTTGGCGGAAAATCAGTGAGCTTAGCTTTGGTTATATCTATTTTTATAAGTAATTTACCCGAAGGGATTTCTAGTACTGTCGGCTTGCAAAAAAGTGGGTTTTCAAAGAAGAAAATCATTCTGTTATGGATATCGGTTGTCCTGTTTTCAGCTTTAAGTGCTTTTTTGGGAGCCTATTTACTGGAACAAGCGTCCAACAGTATTAAAGCAATTATGAGTTCATTCGCAGGTGGAGCGATTATATCGATGATTGCTTCTACCATGATGCCAGAGGCGTATGAAGAAGGTGGACCGAGTGTCGGCTTTATTACCGCTATTGGTGTGTTTATCTCCTTATGGCTCCATCATTTATAGGTGTTCCTATAAACATATTGCTATGCCCCTAAGACTACGATAAAATATTCAGAGTTTCGTTCACAAGTTCTGAGCGTTTAAGTCTGAGTACTTTAAAAGGCCTTTGGGGGAAAATAAAATGGAGATAGGTATAGAAATTCTTTTGTTATTATTTATAGTTGCTGCGGTGGCTGGCTGGGTCGATACCATTGCAGGAGGCGGTGGATTACTTACGATACCCGCGATGCTATTAGCTGGATTGCCACCAGCGACAGCTTTAGCGACGAATAAATTGCAAGGTAGCAGTGGAACACTCGTGTCGACTCTTTATTTTCTTAAAAAAGGTGCTGTAAATGTTAAAGCGATTTTGCTAGCAGTCCTCATGACCTTTATAGGTGCTGTATTCGGAGGCTGGTTACTGTTACAAATTAATGCGGAATATTTACTACTCATTCTTCCATTTTTGCTTATTTCCATTGGACTTTACTTTTTGTTTTCACCAAAGGTAGATGATATTGATCGTAAAGCAAAAATAAAATTTTCCGTTTTTTCTCTAACCTTTGCACCGATACTTGGCTTTTATGATGGTTTTTTTGGGCCTGGTACTGGTAGTTTGATGGCGGTAGCATTCATTACACTCTGTGGGTTTGGCGCTCCTAAGGCAACTGCTCATGCTAAGGTTCTTAATTTCACAAGTAATGTAGCGGCACTGCTTTCCTTTTTACTGTTTGGACAAATTGCTTGGGTTGTTGGATTAGTCATGATGAGCGGACAGGTTGTAGGTTCGGTAATCGGAGCAAGAATGGTTCTGGCGAAAGGAGCCTCAATCATAAAACCAGTTGTGGTGAGCGTTTGTTTTGCGATGGCCATCCAAGTGATTTGGAAAAATGTCTTTTGAAAAGGGGCTGGGACATAACGAAAAGGTTAAGCCAAAAAGGAGAACAACAGCCTATACTAGCTCCGGAACTATACGTAGACTCTAGCGGGAGGAAAGGCATCGGTGAGATACCACAGTTCGTCAGCACGAGGAGGTTCACCAGCCGCCCACGGAAAGCGTCGTATATTTCCGGAGCGGGGTATAGGCACAATTTATAATTGTTCATTTTTTCATTGCTTTATATACTTTTGTCTCAACCTCTTTTTCTAGTCATCGGATGTAGATATGAATTCAATCACTTCTCCATTCATGCCTTTATAGAAAACAGTGTACCACCCGTTTTTTTGTTGACTAGGACCCTCTATAGGGAAAAGCATCTTTTCTTTCAAACGACTTACCCATTGGTTGATATCATCCACTTCCAGAGCAAAATGGAGGGACCCGTACGTGTTCTGTTTATGAAAAGGGCTCCATACTAGTTCTAGTCTTACACTTCCATTGGAGAGAAAGGCTAAGGTCTCACCTTCTACATCCATTATTTGTTCCTTTTTAAAATGAAAGAAGTGTTCATAGAAGTCTATGGACTTAGCTAAGTCCAGCACCTCAATTCCAATATGGTGTATCTTCATAGGCAACCTGCTAAGATAAGGTTTATATCCCCAAATTCATGCCAAAGATATTGTTTAGAGAGTGCCTCTTCATAAGTGGACTTCAGTATATCAGGATGTAGAAATGCAGACAGCATATCAAGGTGACTTGCTTCTGGCTCGTGGAAACCGGTTAAAAGTCCGTCAATGACCTTAAGGTTATAGGCTTGGTGGATATAAAGATTAGTGGATCCATTTAATGCTTTTATTGTTCTATTCTTTCCCGCACTCTCAAGAGCACGTACAACCGTTGTACCAACCGCTATAATGCGCCCGCCTCGTTTTTTTGTTTCATGGACTAACCGTGCAGTGCGTTCGGGTACATGGAAAAGCTCAGGTTGTTGTACAGGATTAGGCCATAGATTATTTTCGAAGTAACTTAGCCCTGTATGAAGTTGAAGGAATGCGATGTTGATTCCGGCGTCTTTTAATTGTTGGAGCATTGCCCAAGTGAACGGTCGTCCTGCTGAAGCTAGTTCCACAGATCCGGGTACTGTTCCATACACGGTTTGATAAGCGTCTAATGGTATATCCTTTTTTATATATTCATAATGGATGGGCTTCCCAATTTGATAAAAGACATCCACGAGAGAGCTTCCTGATTGAGAAAAGCTTAACGTGTATAATGGAGTATTTTCACATCCCTCTGATACAACGGCGAGGAGGTTTTTCGAAAATATAATAGTATCTCCCAGCTCTATTTCTTCCGTCAAAACAAGTGCACGCCATTGGGAGTCATTGACTCGGTGTGACAAACGTACTTCCGCCCGATTTTCACCAATATTACCAATCATGAGAGCAGGAATCGTTCGACTATTGTTAAAAACGAGTAAGTCTCCTTTTTTTAGAAAATTTATTAGTAAGGGGAATTGTGTGTGCTCACATTGTCCACTTGGTGAATCGGTTACCATGAGACTCACTTGATCCCTAGATCCTTTTGTAAATTCAACAGGCTCTGTTGCATGTAAGTGGTCAGGAATTTTAAACATTGCCTCGTTCATAGGTCTCCAAACCCTTTCGCTTCAAAATGCTGTGCTTCTAGTCTTTTACCATGAACGTTTGTAGCATTGGCTAAGTATAAGAATACGTCCACTCGGTTTTCCGGGCTTCCAAGCTCATAGTCGCAATCAGGTACTGCAACATCGTGCATCGGAGTATCCATTTCTCCGGGATCCACCATGTTGACTCGAATTTTTGTCTTCTGCAATTCATCTGCCCATGTCTCGGTTAACCCCTCTAAAGCAAATTTCGAAATGCCATAAGCTCCCCACTCTGCAAAGCCTGTAGCTCCAGCTTCAGAGGTTACATTAATGATGGAACCGGAATCTCGAATAAGCATGCCTGGAAGAACCCGTTTCGTAACGAGGAAAACACTTAATGTATTTAGCTTTAAAACATTCTGGAAAGCTTCGGTTGGATAGTCAACGAGTAAGCTTGGGCCTGGTCCGAAAACGGAAGCGTTGTTAATCAGGACATCCACCTTGCCAAAGCGGTCTTCAGCGAGAGATATAAACCGATCGACATCCTCCCTTCTGGATACATCTGCTTTTACCGCTAATACTTCTGCCCCTTGGTTAATTAGCTGGTGCTCCACCTTATATAGTCTTTCTTCATTCCTAGCACAAATTGCCAGCTTTGCCCCTTGTTTGGCGAAAGCGGTGGCTAGCGCTTTTCCAAGTCCAGAGCTAGCACCTGTGATAATAATTACTTGATTTTCTATCATGTCCATCTCACCCTTCATTTCTTTTCTTACTTATAAGATTAGAGAAAAGCAAGAACGATGGCATCGTATATTGGTGGGAAGTTATCTCCTACTTTTGGCGGAGGAAGGCTATGTATAGAGAAAAGAACAAGTTATGGTAGTATGATGGAAACTAGGCTTTCCTATCTGATATATACTGATGAAGTCAACATTTTCAAAATGAAAAATACAATGAGAGTAAGTACATATATTAGGAGGGGTTGAAATGAAACCAGTGATTGGAATTACTACATCTATAGATGTAGAATATACACACTTATCCGTCAGTAAGTCCAATATAGATGCTATTACGCTATCAGGAGGACTGCCAATTGCACTTATTAATATGACGAATGAGCAAGATATTAAAGCGATAGGGGATCAACTCGATGGTCTATATGTAACGGGTGGCTATGACATTAACCCGTTACTGTTTGGAGAAGAGCCTCATCCGAAGTTAGGTACCATTACACCTGATCGCGATACGTTTGAACTCGCATTACTACGATATATGTTGGAACGTAACAAGCCGATATTGGCTGTATGTAGAGGGTGTCAGGTTCTAAACATTGCGGCAGGAGGGGATATGTATCAAGATATCTATGAGCAAATGAATCAAGAGCTTATTCAGCATCAACAACAGGCTCCAAAAGCCCACGCCTCTCATTACGCATGGGTTAAAGACAAGTCTTTACTTCACCGTATAACGGGAAAAAGGAAACTGCTGGTTAATAGCAGGCATCATCAGGCGAACCGTACCATTGCACCAGGTTTCTCTAGTGTCGCCGAAGCATCGGATGGTGTTAATGAAGCCATCGAAAGTGTGACACATCCGTTTGTGTTAGGACTGCAGTGGCATCCAGAAAATCTATTAGAAGCAAACGACAAAGATGCCCGCCGGATTTATGAAGCGTTTATAGATAGTGCAAAGGAGGCAAAACATGAAACTAATTGATACACATTGTGATGCATTACTGAAATTACAACTTACCAAAAGACTTCACATGGTGAACCAGACAGATTTGTTGAGCTACCAGCATGACCCAAAGCTAGATACAAACCTAGAACGTTTAAAACAAGGGAAAGTAGCTGCGCAATTCTATGCCATCTTCGTGGAACCAGACTTACCTGATAATGAAAAGTGGCAACACGCTTTAGAGCAGATAGATTTCTTTTACAATGATGTGCTGCCAAGTCCAGGTATGGTACACATCCGAGAGTGGAATCAGCTTCATGATTTAAAAGAAGGGGAAATCGGTGCTGTACTTACTCTAGAAGGCGCGGATGCCTTTGGAAACGATTTAACGAAACTTAGAACGCTATACAGATTAGGTGTGAAATCGGTTGGTCTTACTTGGAATAATGCCAACCTTTGTGCGGATGGAGTCGGGGAGCCTCGTGGTGGCGGACTCACGTTATTAGGGAAAGATGTAGTAAAACTCAACAATGAACATCGTGTCTTTACCGATGTATCGCACTTATCCATTAAGGGGTTCTGGGACGTGATGGATTTGGCGGATTATCCACTTGCTAGTCATTCCAATGCACGTGCTTTATGCGATCATGTTAGAAACTTGTACGATGAGCAAATAACAGCTATGTTCCAGAACAATGGATTAATACATGTCGTCTTTAATCCTCCATTTATAAAAGAGGATGGGACGACCACGATATCAGATCTGATTAAGCATATTGATCATATGTGTGCACTAGGTGGTGTTAAACAGATTGGGTTCGGCTCCGATTTTGACGGAATTGGCCAATTTGTAGAAGGATTAAACCATGCAGGTGAGTACCAAAATCTAATAAATGAACTAATGAAGCATTATAAGGAAGAGGAAGTAAGAGGGTTTGCTTATGAAAACTTTTTAAACCATTTACCTCAATAGTAGCAGGATTTAAGGCCCAAAGTGATGATCAATCGCTTTGGGCTTTAATTATGTTCAAAATTGTATGAGGAATGGAAATGAGGGAAGCTTAATGGTTGATTCTTCCCTGACATCAGGAGGGGTGAATAAGTTTTTCTATAGGAAGTAGGTATAAAAAGTGGAACTATCCCCCATCTTATATCATCGGATTATCCGTCCCAAGTGGCTAAGTCGATTTTATATCCACAATAGGATTGAAAAGTTTCTGAAGCTAGACGACAAACATGTACTAGATTTTGGAGCGGGTACAGGAGTGAATTGTACCCTTTGTTGTCCAGAAAAATATCAAGGAATCGATCCAGACGTGAAGCGGATTGAATATGCTAAAAAGCTCTACCCTGATTATGTTTTCAATGTGTTTGATAACGATAAACTTACCAAGCAAGAGAATTCGGTAGATGTCGTTTTAATCATTGCAGTACTACACCATATTCCTCCGGAGAAAATTAGAGAGTATGCAATACAGTTCAAAGCTGTGCTTAAGCCGGGCGGGATGGTTGTGGCAATTGAACCGTGTTTATTTGATAAGAAGCATATAAGTAATTGGTATATGCAAACAGCGGATAATGGCTCATACATTCAAAATGAACGAGGATATCATGATTACTTTGAACAAGCTGGTTTTACGTGTAAGACGATACAACGTTTTAAGAAATGCTTTCTTTATAATGAGCTATTTTTTGTTGCTTATTAAGAAGGAGGGGCAACCGAGCTCCTTCTTCTATTTCATTAAGATTTTTTAACATAATGAAATAATTACATACTCTCACACCATTTACCATAACAATTTACTAGCTAATTTAGTACAATTTCTATTCGGAGGGAGTGAGGTAAATGTTCGTTTTCATTTTGTTATTAATAGGTATTGTACTTGTAGCAGTATTGAAAAAGGCACACAATAATACAAAAGACATTGTTCTGAATAGAGTTCAAATAACCGAAGACTTAGCGAATCAAAAAGCTCCAAACCTAACTATTCTTCATCTTTCTGACCTTCATCTTGAAAAAATTTCTATAACTCCAGAAGAACTTTATCATAGATTAAAAGACAAGCATATTGAATTAATTGCCTTAACAGGTGATTTTCTAGACCGTGAAAAAACCCTTCTTAAACTTGGCCCTTATCTGGATGTGTTAAATCAATTAAAACCAGAGTATGGAATATATGCTGTATTAGGGAATCATGACTATCTCTTAAGTGAAAAAAACTTACAGATACTAAAAGATACGTTGAGAGCATTTAATTGTAATGTCCTACAAAATGAACATGCAGTGATTCACGTTCATGGGACCCCAATAAACATCATAGGAATTGATGATTTTCATACAAGAAGAAGTGATATTTCTAAGTCTTACGAGGGGATAGAATACGGAATGAATCTAGTATTAACACATGACCCGAATATCGTCTTGCACATGCAGCAGCATCATTTTGATTACTTGCTGGCAGGACATTTTCATGGCGGACAGGTTTGTTATCCGAAAGCCTATCATCTTGCAAGAATGGGGAAGCTGCCAGGGATGAATATGGTGAAGGGGCTTCATAGACAAGATGGGAAACCATTTTATATTAATGAAGGACTTGGTCAAACATCGATTAATTTAAGGATGGGAAGTAGGCCAGAAATTACGTTGCATCAACTGTCCATTATTGCTCCGAATCAGAAGGCAATTTCATCGATTCAAAAGACCGTCGGATAAGGCGGTCTTTTTCTTTAGTAATTTTCACGGACTGTAAAGGAATGAATCAAATTGTAAGGTTAAAGTACAACTATGGGAAATTAGTGCAAAACCATGTTATAGTAATAATTCAAAAGTGTGCGGTAATGGAGGTGCTGGAGTTGGATAAACAAAAGGAAAAAGACATCGTGGACATTTGTTTGCTAGCTGGAAGAATTATGCTTAAAAGCGGAGCGGAAACACATCGAGTGGAAGATACGATGATCCGCATTGGAAAGGCGATGGGCATAACAGATTCCCAAAGCTATGTGACACCAACTGGTATTCTTTTTTCCATAGAACCCACCTCTAATTCATACTTCAGTAGAATCTCTGAACGATCTACTGATTTACATAAAGTCGACGAAGTGAACAGTATTTCTCGACAGCTTACAGGTGGGAAGCTTACAGTAGAAGCAGCGAGGGAGCAATTGAAGAAAATCGAACGAACTTCTCACGTCTATTCCTTGTGGATACAAGTGGTTGTGGCGGCATTTGTCAGTGGTTGCTTCACCATTATGTTTGATGGGAGCTGGTTTGATTTCCTCCCAGCTCTCCTTGCTGGAGGAACTGGCTTTTTTGCTGCGAATTATTTTCATCGTTTTATTGAAATCCGATTTTTTGCGGAATTTCTTGCTTCGATGATCATCGGTGTATTGGCTTACTTCTTTGTCTCCATTCAATGGGGAGTGGAAATTGATAAGATTATTATCGGTTCTGTAATGCCGTTGGTACCAGGTCTATTAATTACGAACGCGGTTCGAGATCTAATGGTTGGACATTTAGTTGCGGGGTTATCGAAAGGTGCAGAAGCTTTCCTTACCGCTTTTGCAATTGGTGCAGGAATTGCCGTCGTATTATCATTTTTGTAAAGGAGGATTCCTTAATGCTTGGTCAATTGATAACGAGTTTTATTGCGGCTGCGGGTTTTGGTGTCCTCTTTAATGCTCCTAAGCGATCCTTGCTTCATTGTGGCTGGATTGGAATGTTGGGATGGATTTTATATTATTGGTTAAGTGCGTACCAGCATGTCGATGAAGTACCGTCAACATTAGCAGCAGCTTTTTTAGTTGGTGTACTTAGTCAGCATTGTGCTCGAGTGTTTAAAACACCCATTATCATTTTTGATGTATCTGGTATCATTCCGTTAGTTCCGGGTGGATTAGCATACGATGCCATGCGAAATTTTGTGGAAAATGAGTATAACATCGCTTTGCAGCTTGCAGCGAAAGCTTTTTTGATTTCGGGAGCGATTGCGATTGGGCTTGTGTTTTCCGAAGTAATTAATCAATTGATTAGACGAAGAATGAGAAAGGCTTCTCTATTCCTGAAGTAAAAAGGTGGCACATATATGGACTTTATTACAGTATTGATTCCTATTTTTGGTATTTTTGCAATCGGTTATATCGGTCGAAAGCTTTGGAAGATAGAAATTAAACCAATTTCGACCATGGCGATTTATTTAATGTCGCCATTTCTTGCTTTTCGAACGTTTTATCAAAATGACTTAAATATGGACTTTTTATATTTAGGATTGTTTCTACTACTTTTGTGCCTAACATTAATTATGGCCGGAGTTTTGATCGGGTATGTGGCTAAATGGGATGTCCGAAATACATGTGGTTTTATTTTGGCTTCAACGTTCATGAATAACGGAAACTACGGTGTACCACTTGTGTTGCTCGTATTCGGAGAAGAGGGCTTACATTATGCCGTTATTCTAATGATCATTCAACAGCTTATTATGTGCACAATCGGTATTTATATTGCAGCTAAAGGTGGAAAAGGCAGTGTTTCTCCGCTAAAAGAAGTGGTGAAAGTACCTATTATATATGGGGCTCTCCTCGGGATTGTGTTCCAATTCTTACATGTGAACATTGGGAATCAAGTGATGACAGCAGTTGATATGGTAGCAAGTGCCACAATTCCTACGATTATGATTGTGTTAGGGATGCAGCTAGCCACGATATCTTTGAAAAAGTTAGAACCTGTGAAGCTCTCTCTTGCTTTAATACTTAAACTGGTGATTGCACCGGTTATCGCCTATTGCTTTACACTCTTTTTACCGGTAAACGAACTAATAAAAGATATACTTATTTTAATGGTAGCTATGCCAACAGCTGCAAACACAACGATGTATGCGTTGCAGTTCCATACTAAACCAGACTTTGTTTCCAGCAGCACGTTAACGAGTACGTTATTAAGTCTCATTAGTTTACCAGTCATTCTTCTTATTGTTTTGTGAGAGTGAAAAAAGCAGAGGATTTATCCATTCATTTTAAGGACTAGCTTTAGTTTATAAACTAGGTTCTTCCGCAAAGTAAGCGAGTACAAATAAGGGAATATTTCGTTGACGGAAGCTTTAGTTGAAAAAGAACAGAAATTGTTAAATCGAAACGCCAGAGTGAAATCTGTGCGTTTTTCTTTTTGTGCATTTCCCAACTGGATAGAACGGTCGAATAGGAGAACAATAACAAAGGGAAAAGAAAGGGGACTGTTTCTGATGTTTGATTGTGTTATTGTCGGAGGAGGCATTGCCGGCCTCCAGGCTGCTATTCAATTAAGTAGATACCAGCACAATGTGGTGGTCATTGACGCAAAGGATGGTCGTTCTAATTTATGTCGGTGTTATCACAATGTGCTCGGATTTCCGAATGGTGTGAGTGGACAAGAGCTTAGAGACACTGGAGAAAAACAAGCACAAGAATTAGATGTTCAATTTTTAAATGATAGAGTGAAAAAGATAACAAAAATCGAGCACGGGTTTGAATTTTTGTTAAGCAACCATTCTTCAATTATTGGGAAAAGGGTGCTCCTCGCAACGGGTGTAAAGGACCGAATTCCGTTGCTGCCAGAATTAAAGGCTTGCTTAGGAATGAGTGTCTACGTATGTCCAGACTGTGATGGCTATGAAATTAAAGATAAAAAGGCGTTGATTTTGGGTTCGGGAGATGTTGGAGCACATATGGCCATAACTCTACATTATTTCTCAAAAGATCTTACGTACATTAATCATGAAAGAAAACCATTAAGTGCTGAGGTGAAACAAGAATTAGAGAGCAAGGGAATTACATATGTGGAATCGCAAATCAAGCAAGTCATTACCGATGGATCGCAATTTAAGCAAGTAATTGTTGAAGATGGTACAGCTATCACGGCTAACCATGCGTTTGTTGCATTTGGAGGGAACAAAGTAAACTCAGAGCTTGCAGAACAGCTCGGAGTAGAGCTTTATAAGAATAAGCATGTCCTCGTTAATCAACGAACGAAAATGACGAATGTAGAGCACGTTTGGGCGGCGGGAGATGTTGTGGCACATTCCGAGCAAGTGACCATTGCGATGGGGGATGGAATGCAAGCGGCCATTTGGATTCACAAAACGTTATTACCGTAATTGCAATCATTTCCGTTACTCAACGGAAAAAGTATGTGTGTTGTTGAAAACGCTTTTACACTACAATAAAAGTAGCTTCAAGAAAGAACTATTATTGAAGGAGGAAATCAACATGAAACGTATTTTACTAGCTTGTTCAGCAGGAATGTCTACTAGCCTTTTAGTTTCCAAAATGAAAGAGGCTGCTGAAGCAAGAGGAATAGAAACAGAAATCTGGGCAGTGGCTCAAGATAAAGCACCAAGTGAAATGGAAAAAGCTGATGTTCTTCTGATTGGACCTCAAATGAGATTTATGAAGAAGAAATTTGCTGTAACAGCAGAAGAGGTTGGAATTCCTCTTGATGTCATCGATCCTGTTTCATACGGACGTGTTGATGGAGAAGCTGTATTGAATAAAGCGCTAGAACTTATTGGCGAATAAGAAAAAAGGGGGAAACGTTCCATGAATAAATTTATGGAAATGCTAGAAAATGTTCTGTTACCTATTGCGGATAAGTTGAACAACAACCGTTATTTAACAGCATTGCGGAACGGATTTATGGTAGCCTTACCATTAATCATTTTTGGGTCTATCTTCGTTGTTATTGCGAACTTGCCGTTCTTAGATAAACTAATTGGTGAAGATGCCTACGCTACTTATCAATCGACATTAGGTCCAGCATCTGCAGCTACCTTAAGTATTATGGGGCTCTTTGTAATTATCGGAATAGGGTATAAGCTTGTAGAGTATTACAAAGGGGAATCGATTTATGGTGGGGTTGTTGCCATCGCATCATTCCTAATCCTAACACCACAAACGATTGACTATGTCACTTCCGGTGGTGCAACAGAAGCGGTTGGAGGAGTTATTCCAACATCTGTTCTCGGTGCTCAAGGTATGTTCTTAGGTATTTTTACAGCATTTATTTCAGCGGAGTTATATCGATATTTTACCGAAAAGAACTTAACCATCAAGATGCCAGCAGGTGTGCCGGATGCTGTAGCTAGATCGTTTAGCGCATTGATTCCTATTACGTTAACACTTTCCATTTTCTTAGTAGTTCGTATTCTATTTAGCTATACTTCTTTTGAAACGGTTCAAAACTTTATTTACACATTAATTCAAGCTCCATTAACAGAGCTTGGTAGTGGATTACCAGCAACTATTATTGCTGTATTATTAATTCAATTGTTCTGGTTCTTCGGTTTACACGGACAAATCATTGTCAACTCTGTATTTGATCCAATCTGGTATGCACTAAATGATGAAAACTTAGCAGCATTCCAAGCTGGTACAGAGCTTCCAAACGTTGTTACAAAGCAGTTCATCGATACATTTATCGTAGGTATCGGTGGATCCGGTATGACGTTAGCAGTCATTATCGGAATCTTCCTAATCGGAAAAAGTCGTCAATTGAAGGAACTTGGTAAACTAGGTGCACCAGCGGGTATTTTTAACGTAAACGAACCAATTATTTTTGGTCTCCCAATTATTATGAACCCACTAGTGTTGATTCCTTGGTTAGTAGCACCAGTTGTTGTAGCAATTGTAACGTACTTCGCGATGTCAACAGGCATGGTGCCACGTCCAGCAGGTGTTATCGTTCCGTGGACTACACCAGCTTTACTAAGTGGATTCATCGCTACAGGTGGTAAAATTGCAGGTGCCGTGATGCAGCTTGTGAACATCGGTATTGTGTTCCTGATCTGGTGGCCATTCCTTAAAATCATGGATAAGCAATACTATGAAAATGAAAACAGAGATAGCGAGTCTAAAGCTAGCTAATTGAAAATCTATAAAACTTTTACGTTTATCTCCCGCCTTAGGTGGGAGATAAACCATTTTTAAAACACAACTATAACCATTTAAATAGAAGCGCAGGGGTGAAAAGTATGGATGCAATTACAGAAATAGCGTTTCAAATCATTCTTTATGCTGGAAATGGAAAATCTTCTGCAATGGAAGCCATTCAGGAAGCAAAAGAAGGGAACTTTGAACGAGCGGACGAATTAATACAAGAAGCAAGTGAAGAATTAGGAAAATCTCATGAATTTCAAACGAAACTTCTCCAAAAAGAAGCGAGTGGAGAAGCGAACCAAATCAATGTTATATTAATTCACTCTCAAGACCATCTCATGACCGCTATGACGGTAAGAGACTTGGCCGTTGAAATTATCGAAATTTATCGCAACAAATAATCAGGAGGTTTTACTATATGTCTATCACTCACAAGTTTCCAGAAGGATTTTGGTGGGGGAGCGCTACATCTGCAACTCAGATTGAAGGAGCAGCACATGAAGACGGAAAAGGGTTAAACATTTGGGACTATTGGTATGAGAAAGAGCCAAACCGCTTCTTTGATGAAGTAGGTCCACAAACAACATCTGATTTCTATCATACGTACAAAGAAGATATTGCAAGAATGAAAGAGATTGGACACAATTCCTTCCGGTTTTCGATTTCTTGGTCGCGACTTATCCCAGGAGGAGAAGGCGAGGTTAATGAAAAAGCTGTTACATTCTATAACAACGTGATCGATGAGTTATTGGCGCAAGGTATTGAGCCATTTGTGAACCTATTTCACTTCGACATGCCATTAGAACTACAAGAGATTGGTGGCTGGGAAAATCGTAAAGTGATCGATTTATATGTAGATTTTGCGAATAAAGCATTTGGGTTGTTTGGGGATCGTGTATCAAAATGGTTTACATTTAACGAGCCAATTGTGCCAGTTGAAGGTGGATATTTATATGACTTCCATTATCCGAATATAGTGGATGCGAAAAAGGCTTTTCAGGTAGCTTACAATACAATGATTGCAAACGCTAAGGCCATTAAAGCGTTCCGGAACCACTCCATTAAAGATGGAAAAATTGGGATTATCCTTAATTTAACTCCTTCTTATCCGAGAAGCCAAAATCCAGCAGATTTAAAAGCGGCGAATATTGCAGATTTATTCTTTAATCGTAGCTTCTTAGACCCAGCTGTACTTGGAGAGTATCCTAAAGAATTAATTGACGTATTGAAAGAGCATGGACACCTTCCAACTGTGGAAGCAGAGGACAAACAATTACTCAAAGAAAATACGGTGGATATTTTAGGTGTCAATTACTATCAACCGCGCCGTGTGAAGGCGAAAGAAAGCTTACCAAATCCGTATGGGCCGTTTATGCCTGATTGGTTCTTTGACAACTATGAGATGCCAGGAAGAAAAATGAATCCGTATCGTGGATGGGAAATCTACGAAAAAGGTATTTATGACATTATGATTAACCTGAAAGAAAACTACGGTAACATTGAGTCATTCATCTCTGAAAACGGAATGGGTGTACAGAATGAAGAGCGCTTCTTGAAGGATGGTAGAATTGAAGATGACTACCGTATTGATTTCATTAAGGGACACTTAACGTGGTTGCATAAAGCGATTCATGAGGGCTGTAACGCGAAAGGGTATCATCTATGGACTTTTATGGACAACTGGTCTTGGATGAATGCTTATAAGAACCGTTACGGATTCTTCTCTGTTAATTTAGAAACAAAAGAACGCACAGCAAAAAAGAGTGCGTATTGGATAAAAGAAGTAGCGAAAAATAACGGGTTTTAAAAGATTAGGACGTGGGATACTACGTCCTTGCTTTGCTAGAAAAAGAAAGGGTTTTCTTAACGATGGATGAGGTGGTGGATAAAAATGAGTGGGATTAAAGTTGTAACGATTGGTGGAGGATCGAGCTACACACCTGAACTAGTAGAAGGCTTTATTAAAAGGTATGAGGAGCTACCAATTAGTGAGCTTTGGCTAGTCGACATTCCGCAAGGGAAAGAAAAACTTGAAATTGTAGGAAATCTGGCTAAGCGAATGGTTCAAAAAGCCAGTGTCCCTATGGAAATTCACCTAACTTTGGATCGAAAAGAAGCGTTATCTGGAGCTGACTTTGTAACTACTCAGCTTCGAGTCGGTTTGTTAGATGCTCGGGCAAAGGATGAACGAATCCCTCTGAAATATGGAGTGATTGGACAAGAGACGAATGGACCTGGTGGTTTATTTAAAGGATTAAGAACCATCCCAGTTATTTTAGATATTTGTAAGGATATCGAGGAGCTATGTCCAGATGCATGGCTAATAAACTTCTCGAACCCTGCAGGGATGGTCACCGAAGCGGTACTTCGCTATAGCAACATCAAGAAAACTATTGGCTTGTGTAATGTGCCAGTAGGGATGAGAATGGGTGTTGCGGAAATGTTAGATGTCGCTCCAGAACGTGTTCATATAGACTTCGCGGGATTAAACCATATGGTGTACGGTTTAAATGTCTATTTGGATGGAAAACTAGTGACGGACCAAGTGCTTGATATTCTTTCCAGTGGGGCCTCCATGACGATGAAAAATATAGTCGATCTTGGTTGGGAACCGGACTTCATCAAAGCACTTCGCGTGCTTCCTTGTCCGTATCATCGCTATTACTACCAAACAGGCAAAATGCTAGCACAGCAGGCAGAGGAATTAAACGAAAAGGGAACGCGTGCTGAAGTCGTTCAAGGATTAGAAGCAGAATTGTTCGAGCTGTATAAAGACCCGACGTTGGATATAAAACCCCCACAGCTGGAACAAAGAGGCGGAGCATATTATAGTGATGCTGCTTGTAACTTGATTAATTCGATTTATAATGATAAGAATGATATTCAGCCAGTAAATACACGTAATAATGGTGCAATCGCCAGTATTCCTCACGATTCAGCGGTTGAGGTGAATTGTGTGATTACGAGAGAGGGACCCAAACCGATTGCGGTTGGAGACTTGCCGGTTGCGGTTCGTGGACTTGTGCAACAGATTAAGTCATTTGAGCGTGTGGCAGCAGAAGCAGCCGTAACAGGTGATTACCATAAAGCGTTATTAGCCATGACGATAAACCCACTCGTTCCATCAGATACAGTGGCAAAAGAAATGTTAGATGAAATGCTAGAGGCTCATAAGGAGTATTTACCTCTATTTTTTCACGAGGAACGAGTTTAAATAGTTTTCCCCAAGTTATCCATAACTTGGGGCCTTCTGATATGTTAGGGAAAGGAGGCGAACCATGAATTCACGTTTAACGACGATTTTGCAGGAGCTTATGGCGTCGGATACCATTGTAACTAGTGACCATCTTGCTAGAAAAGTAGAGGTCACATCCCGGACGATTCGCGATGACTTAAAACAGTTAGACCATCTGCTTTCTTCCTATGGAGCAAGTATTAGATCCATTAGAGGAAAGGGGTATGAGTTAGAAGTAGAAAATGAACACCAATTCCGAAAGTTTCTCCAAGAAACCTTTCAGGAAAAACATGATACGGAGTCTTTTCAGCCCAACTTACCAGAAGAGCGAGTTAAATATCTGATTAAACGGCTGCTCTTGGCCGAAGATTATTTAAAGCTAGATGATTTGTCGGACGAAATTCATATCAGTAAGTCCACGATTCAAAATGATTTAAAAAGTGTAAAAGAAATTCTGAGTGAGTATGGCATTACATTAGAGAAACGTCCTAACTACGGTTTAAAAATTAAAGGTAGCGAAGTAAAGCTTCGTTTTTGTATGTCTGAAATATATTTTTGACCGAAACGGGGAAACATCACCTAATTCCATTATGTCATCCGATCTTTCTTCATTAGCTGGAGAAAAAGAACTGTCTGAAATATGGAATATCATCATTGAACAGATTGAAGAAAATGACATAACCTTATCTGATATTGCGATTAATAATTTGTTCGTTCACATAGCTATTGCATATAAACGGATTACATCTGGATACCATGTTCAGTTATATAAGACAGACCTAAAAGAAATTAATTACTCAAAAGGAATATATTGTAGCGAAAAAGATTGTACGACAAGCTGAACAAGTATTACAGGTTAAGTTCCCGCCAGTAGAGATTGCATACATTGCTATTCATTTATTAGGGACGAAGATGATCACGACGTCCAATATGAGTGAAAAAGAAATAGAGAATGTATTAGAGGATGAAGTCTATCAATTAACAATCACAGTACTGGATGCGATTGAGGAACGATTACACCTAGGTATTCGCCATGATACAGAGCTTATTATGGGCCTTGGGTTACATTTAAAGCCAGCGATTAATCGGTATCGATACGGAATGAATATACGAAATCCGATGCTTGAAGATATTAAAGTGAAATACCAAGTAGCCTTTGAAGCAGGAATTATTGCTGGAATGGCTTTAGAGAAACATGTCGGAGCAAAAATAGATGAAAATGAAATTGGTTACCTTGCTCTCCATATTGGGGCTGCAATGGAAAGAAGAAAGCTAGAGAGTGGACCAAAACGATGCCTAATTGTTTGTGCATCTGGTATGGGTAGTGCGCAATTATTAAATTATAAGATACAAGCGAAATTCGGTTCCCAAATTAAGGTCTTAGGAACAACAGAATTTTATAAGTTAAACAACGTAGATTTTAGCGAAGTAGATTTTGTTATTAGCTCGATTCCGATTCGCGAAACTTTACCGGTTCCAGTCATTGAGGTGAACACGATCTTAGGAGAAGGAGATCTTCAAAGGATTGAAGGGTTTATCCAAGACACAGAAACGAATGTGACGCAATATATTAAAGAAGGACTTGTCTTTCTGCAAAAACCTCTGCAAACGAAGCAAGAGGTGATAGAGTATTTAGTAAATCAAGTTATGGAGAAAGGATTGGCGGGGGAAGGGTTTTTAGAGGCTGTTCTCCAGAGAGAAGAGATGGCACCGACAGCTTTCGGAAATAGTGTTGCGATACCGCATCCAATAAGTCCATTAACGTCACAAACCTTCTTAGCGTTTTGTACATTAGACAAACCGATTACTTGGGGAGATAAGAAGGTTCAGTTTGTTTGTTTATTAAGTGTCGAAAAAGAAAGTAACGAGAACTTTCAAAATATGTACGACATGCTAGGGAACATTGTGGATAACGAAGAGATTGTTCAGCGTTTATTAAAAGCGAAAACCTATACAGAGTTTCTCCGAACATTACTATAAATCAGGTGAGATAGCATGTTATCTTACCTGGTTTTTTTGTTTGGAAGATTTTTTAACCATCTGATTTACGTGATGGTTAAAAAAGTATATATATTGTATGCAGTTTCTTGCTCACGTATCATTTGTGAATTTATTATTCACAAGTTAGTATAAAAATTCAACATACATAAATTTATATATTGCAAAAATACTAATTTGATAGTATTATTTGATTTATTCTATAAATCAATAATCATCAGGAGTGAATATTTATGAAAAACAAGACGAAATTATTTATAGGTTTTATTCTTTTTGCTTGTGTACTTACACTTGCTGCTTGTGGAACAACAGACTCTAAAACTTCCGGGGCAGCAGGAGAAACAGAAGAAAAACCAGTACTGAAAGTGGGAACAGATGCAGCATTTGCTCCTTTTGAATATATGGAAAAAGGAGAAATTGTAGGATTTGATGTCGATTTACTAGCCGCTGTCATGGAAGAGGCGGGTTATGAATACGAGTTGGAAAATGTAGGGTGGGATCCTTTATTTGCTTCCCTTCAAGCGAAAGATCTAGATATAGGGGTTTCTGGTATTACAATTAACGACGAGCGTAAGCAAACGTTTGACTTCTCTGTACCATATTTTGAATCGACACATATGATTGTGTTCAATGAAGGTGGCAATATCCAGAGCGCTGAAGATCTCAAAGAAATTACCATTGGAGTTCAAAACGGGACAACTGGTCAAACTGCCGCTGAGAAAATCGTAGGGAAAAATGCAGATAACATGCTGAAATATGAAACGACTGCGGTAGCATTTATGGCATTGGCTAATGGAGATGTAGAAGCAGTAGTGACGGATAACGTAGTAGCTAATGAATACGTGAAAAACAACCCAGATGCTAATGTGGAATCTATTACGGATAAAGAGAATTTTGATGCAGAATACTATGGCTTCATGTTCCCGAAAGACAGTAAACTAAAAGCAGAGCTAGATAAAGCTCTAACAACCATTATTGAAAATGGAACCTATCAGGATATTTATCAAAAATGGTTTGGAGCAGAGGCAGATACAGAAGCGTTATTAGAAGCCGCAGCTGAATAAGTAATGTGGGTTATGAAAGTAGCGTAACGTTAGCGTTCGCTACTTTTTCTCTTTCATAGTTTACAAGGTCATAGATTAGTTAAAACGGAATAGATAAATAACACATAAGGAGACGTCATATGGATTTTCGGTGGGATATTATTGTAGAGTATCTTCCATTCCTGATGGAAGGAATGTTTGTTACGATTTGGACATCTATATTGGGTACGTTGATTGGATGTTTCATTGGCTTGTTTATAGGGATTGGAAAAATGGCTAAGTTGTGGATTGTACGCTTACCTTTTGTTTGTTATATAAACTTCTTTCGTGGAACACCATTGCTTGTACAGTTATTTTTATTTCACTTTGCTGTATTGCCGGCATTCGGTGACTTTGAGGCAACTACTTCATTAGTGACAACGTTAGCGTTAAATGCAGCAGCGTATATTGCAGAGATTTTTCGGGCGGGAATTCAGTCCATTGATCGTGGTCAGTCGGAAGCAGCGCATTCACTTGGGATGAACAAAGTACAAGTCATGCGTTATGTGGTTTTACCGCAAGCGTTTAAACGTATGATTCCACCGTTAGGGAATGAATTTATTGTGTTGCTAAAAGATTCTTCCCTTGGTGCTATCATTGCCGTTCCTGAGCTTCTTTACTGGGGACGTGCTGCTACGGGAGAGTATTATCGTGTATGGGAACCCTATTTAAGTGTGGCACTCATTTATTTAGTATTAACACTGTTACTTACGTATTTACTAAACTTCATGGAAAAGAGGTTTGCAACAGAATGATTTCTGTACAGCATTTGAAAAAATCATTTGGTTCTTTAGAAGTATTAAAAGATATTAGTGTAGAAATAAAGTCACAAGAAGTGATAGTTGTTATCGGTCCATCAGGGTCGGGTAAGTCTACCTTTTTACGGTGCTTAAACTTGATCGAATCTATAACCGAAGGCCATGTGAGTATCGATGGTGTCGATATTACAGGTGTAAAGGTAGATATAAATGCAATCCGTACGGAAGTAGGCATGGTGTTCCAACAATTTAATTTATTTCCACACAAAACGGTTTTGGAAAATATTACGTTAGCCATGATTACAGTACGCAAGTGGACAAAAAAAGAAGCGGAGAACAAGGCGTTAGAGCTTTTACGTAAGGTTGGATTAGAGGAGAAGGCATATGCATATCCCGATTCCTTATCCGGAGGACAGAAGCAACGGGTAGCGATTGCGCGTGCGTTAGGAATGGAGCCGAAGGTTATGTTGTTTGATGAACCGACATCCGCACTAGACCCTGAGATGGTTGGGGAAGTATTAGAGGTCATGAAGCAGCTAGCAAAAGAAGGGATGACGATGGTTGTAGTCACACACGAGATGGGATTTGCGAGAGAAGTAGGAGATCGCGTTCTCTTTATGGATGAAGGATTTATCGTAGAAGAAAATGTCCCGTCAGAACTATTCAGTAATCCCCAAAACGAAAGAACCAAAACCTTCCTCAGCAAAGTATTGTGAGTGCCTGTCACTTCCCGGTTTTTGTCGAAACCGGGAAGTGACAGGCACGACCCGAATTGTGTCGAAGGAAGCTCTGCTAATTGTAGGGCTTTTTATAATGCAGCTTTGTTATACTTAAGTAAGTAGGACGATGGAGGTTGGTACAATGAAAAAGGGTGTTGTGAGTTTAGGAGAAGCGTTGATCGACTTTATTCCGAAAGATGCTAAGAATCTTGAGTATATAAAAAGTCCAGGCGGCGCTCCGGCAAATGTAGCGGTAGGATTGGCAAAACTAGGTGTGCCAACGACTTTTATAGGAAAAGTAGGGGATGATGTCCTCGGTCACTTCTTGAAAGAAACGCTGGCTGCATATGGGGTCCATACCGACCAAATGGTGTTCTCTATGGAAAACAAGACGGGTCTCGTTTTTGTTACACTTGATAAATCTGGTGATCGGAGCTTTGATTTTTTCGTGGACCCAAGAGCGGACGAGCTATTAGAGGTTCATGAATTAGACGAAAGACAACTCGTACAAAACAAAATCCTGCATATTGGTTCCATCTCCCTTATTGCAGATCCGATTAAAACAGCAACAGAACGGGCCATTCAACTGGCCAAACAAGAAGGGGTTCTCGTTTCCTTTGATCCGAACCTCCGATTGGCTTTATGGGATTCTCCAGAACAAGCTAAGAAAACAATCATTAATATGCTTCCCTACGCAGATATCGTGAAAGTATCAGAGGAAGAGCTCGAGTTTCTGACGAGTGAAAATGAGCTGGATAAAGGAATTCAAGCCCTCAAATCATATGATATTCCAATACTATTCGTTACACGCGGCTCTCAAGGAAGTGTTGTTGCGGTTCAAGACAGTATCTCCAGAGTGGAAGCTATGAAAGTGAACGCGGTGGACACCACGGGTGCAGGGGATGCTTTTGTGTCTGGTATTCTTTATTGCATGCATGAGTATGAAGAATCTCTCCATTCTATATCCATAGAAAAGGCGGTGGAGATGACGCGGTTTGCTAGTGTGTCTGGTGGACTTGCTGCTTCTGTAAAAGGAGCAATGACCGCATTGCCAGATTTAGAGACTGTAAAATCATATTTATGAAAGAGGCTGGGACATAACGAAAAGAGGATATGCCAAAAAGCCGAACAACAGCCTATACTAGCTCCGGAAATATACGTAGACTCCAGCGGGAGGAAAGGCACCGGTGAGACCCCACCGTACGTCAGCACGAGGAGGCTCACTAGCCGCCCACGGAAAGCGTCGTATATTTCCGGCGCGAGGTATAGCCACTATTTATAATTGTTCGTTTTTTCATTGCTTCCTATACTTTTGTCTCAGCCTATTCTTGTCTCTAAAATACAATCATTTCCCTCATGTAATATTCATTGACTTATAGGTGCTATTCCGATAGATTTAGAAGCAACGGTCTATGTAAATGTATTGTAAATTACTTAGGGGTGAGGATACTGAAGCTCGTAACATATAAGACGAAAAAAGGACTCGGTTCCTATCGAATGGGAGTACTTTTTCAAGATAATATCTATGATTTGAATGAAGTGTATAGGCAATATTTAGAAAGTAACCATTCATCGGATGTCAATTCCGCAGAATACCTGTTACCATCTAATCCAACGAAGTTTTTTGCGTTAGGTCATAATGCATTAGAAAATAGCCAAACGGCGTATTCTTATTTGCAAAAAGCAACGGTGCATGATGCAACCTTCGAACGGGAGGATGTTATTTTTGGTCCACCAGTTTTGAATCCATCTAAAATTATTTGTGTAGGCAAAAATTATAAAGAGCATGTTGCGGAAATGAAAAGTGAAATCCCGGAGTATCCAGTGCTTTTTGCTAAATTCTCCAATGCTTTAATTGGTCCAGAGGACTTTATTCAAAAATCGGAGAAAACGAACCAATTAGACTATGAAGTAGAGCTAGCTGTTGTCATTGGAAAGGAAGCTTCAGAAGTAACCAAAGAAGAAGCGCTCGATTATGTAGCGGGTTATACCATTGGAAATGATGTGTCTGCAAGAGACCTTCAAAAGCGTACACCACAATGGTTACAAGGTAAAACATTAGATAAGAGTACACCGATTGGTCCGTGGATTGTAACAAAGGATGAAATCCCAGACCCCTCCCAGCTTGAGATAAAATCATATGTAAACGGAGAAGAAAGACAGTCTTCTAATACGAAGCATTTAATTTTTGATATTCCGTTTTTAATTGAGTTTATTTCAGGACTAATCACCCTCCAGCCTGGAGACATAATCTTAACGGGAACACCAGATGGAGTTGGATTTGCTATGGATCCGCCAAGGTTTCTACAAGATGGGGATACTGTAACTTTAAAGATTGAAGAAATTGGGATTCTAGAAAACCAAGTCAAAGCATAAAGGAAAGCGATTGGAGCACATCCAATCGCTTTTTATTTTTGCTACAAGACGCATCGCTTCCTTGCCAGTCTTTTGATATATTATTTCACAAAAATTTTTTATGTAATGTTGTATAAAAATACATTATAAAGTATAATTATAAATCACAAAACGATTATGTAGGAGGCTGTTTTCGTGAAAGTAGCGATTGTTGGAGGAACGGGGTATGGAGCAGTCGAATTAATGAGGTTTATAAATAACCATCCATATGCAACCTTAGAACTTGTGATTGCTCATTCCCAGACGGGTAAGAAGGTTTCTGACGTGTATCCCCATATGCAGGATGTATGGGAGATACAAATGGATGAATTAAATGTAGGTGAGCTCCAGAAAAATGTTGACCTTGTTTTCTTTGCCACCCCGCCAGGTGTAAGTAAAGAGATTGCTCCAAGCCTAATGGATCAAGGGGTGACCTGTATAGATTTATCAGGGGATTTTCGATTGGAACGCCCTGATGTCTACGAAACGTGGTATGAAACGACTGCAGCAGACCCCTCCTATTTGCGTAAAGCAACATACGGTTTAAGTGAGATATATAAAGAGGAAATTCAAAACGCGAGCTACATCGCTAACCCTGGCTGTTATCCAACTGCTAGTTTGCTAGGTATTCTTCCACTAATTCAACAGAAATGGGTTGATCCTGCTACGATTATCATTGACGCAAAATCAGGAGTGTCCGGAGCTGGGAGAAGTACTTCCTTAATGACTCACTTTGCTGAGATGAATGATAACTTAAAAGCTTATAAACTTGGGAAGCATAAACATATTCCAGAGATTGAACAGATACTACAAAAGGAAAGCGGTCAGCTACTAAATGTCACCTTTTCAACTCATTTAATTCCTATGACAAGGGGAATTATGGCAACCATTTATAGTGATTTGACCGTCCAAAAGTCCACGGAGGACATTATTAACATGTATGAAGCTTTTTATGAACATGCACCCTTCGTAAGAATTAGGGCAAACGGTAATTATCCAGCAACGAAAGAAGTGTATGGGAGCAACTATTGTGATATTGGCATACTATCTGATGAGCGCACAAGAAAGGTTACGGTCATTTCAGTGATTGACAACCTCGTAAAAGGCGCTGCTGGTCAAGCGATTCAAAATATGAATCTATTAAACAATTGGGATGAAAAAACAGGACTGGACGTATTGCCAGTCTATCCATAAGGGGGATTCAAGGGATGGCGCAATCAACGGTAAAACAAAAAATTCAATGGATAGAAAATGGGGGTATAACGTCGCCGAAAGGTTTCCAAGCTGGTGGACTACATTGTGGCTTACGTAAACAAAAATTGGATCTAGGATGGGTTTACTCGGATGTTCCAGGGAATGCGGCAGGGGTTTACACAACTAATTTGTTCCAGGCTGCTCCATTGAAAGTCACGCAGGATAGTTTAAACCAGGAACAGAAGCTTCAGGGCATTGTAATTAATTCCGCAATTGCAAATGCGTGTACAGGAGAGCAAGGCTTATTAGATGCATATGAAATGAGAAAAGTCTTTTCAGAAAAGATTGGTATCCCACAGCATTATGCGGCGGTAGCATCAACAGGCTTAATCGGAGAAATGCTTCCGATGGATAAAATAAAAGGCGGAATAGCAGAAATTGGAGAACCCGAACATGATGGGGCGGATAAATTTGAGACGGCAATCTTAACAACGGACACGAAGGAAAAGGCGGTAGCGGTTAAAGTTTGGATTGACGAGAAAGAGATAACGATCGGTGGTGCTGCAAAAGGGTCTGGTATGATTCATCCGAATATGGCAACCATGCTAAGCTTTGTTACAACAGATGCACAGGTTGAGGCTAATGCCTTGTCGACGGCATTGAAGCGAATCACGAATAAAAGCTTTAACATGATTACCGTAGACGGAGATACGAGTACGAATGATATGGTGCTCGTACTAGCGAATGGAAAAGCAGAGAATTCTATTCTTTCAGAGGAGCACCCAGAATGGGAAACCTTTTATGAGGGTTTAGCGACAGTTTGTGAGCTTTTAGCAAAAGAGATTGCTAGAGATGGAGAAGGAGCTACAAAGCTCATTACCGTTAAAGTTACCGGTGCCGTCTCAGATGAAGCAGCTTCTGCTATCAGTAAAGCTATCATCTCTTCAAACCTCGTAAAAACGGCCATACACGGTTCCGATGCAAATTGGGGAAGAATTATTACAGCCATTGGCTATAGTGGGCAGCCACTTGATCCAAATAAAGTAGGCGTCTCTTTAGGAACAATCCCAGTCGTTGAAAACGGGCTTCCTGTAACATTTAGTGAAGATGAGGCAAAAGAGTACTTATTGCAGGATGAGGTTGTTTTATGCGTTACCTTCCAGGATGGGGTTGGAGAAGCGACCGCATGGGGCTGTGACCTCTCTTATGATTACGTCAAAATTAATGCTTCCTACCGAACGTGAGGTGGAATCGTTATGAGCTATGTTGTTATTAAATGTGGTGGTAGTATTGTAGATTCACTTCCAGATTCTTTCTACGAAAACCTTGTAGCTATTCAAAAAGAAGGGGCATGGAAACCGGTGATTGTACATGGAGGAGGACCATCCATCACCAATCTTCTGGACCAAATAGACATTCCAACACAGTTTGTTCAAGGACTTCGTGTTACGACTAATCAAGTGTTGGAAGTTGTTGAAATGGCATTGAGTGGTTCTGTAAATAAACAAATGGTTCAACAAATTGCAAAGGCAGGAGGTAAAGCGTTCGGGTGGAGCGGCGTAGATGGTGGTTTTTTAAAAGCAAAACCAGCATCAAATGTGAAAGCTCTAGGATTTGTAGGAGAAATTCATGAAGTTGAAACATCCTATGTGGAACAACTAACGAATCTAGGTTTAATCCCGGTAATCTCGCCAATTTCGATGGACGTGAATGGTCAAAAATACAATATTAATGCAGACGTGGCTGCTGCATCTATTGCACAGGCTTTACAGGCTCGCCTTTGTTTTATTAGTAATATATCCGGTATTTATAATAAGAACCAAAACATCGTCCATGAAGCTACTCGTGAAGAAATACAGGACATGATAAGTGAGAAAGTAATCATTGGCGGAATGATTCCAAAAGTACTTTCAGCGATAGACGCCTTGGAGAAAGGGGTTCCGGAAGTTGCGATTGTGAACGGACTTGAACCGAACAACTTACAGCAATTTTTAGAAGGCAAGGCAATTGGAACACGGCTTTACTTGGGAAAAGAAGGGATGGAGTATGTTGAGTCTAACAGATAATGCCTGGAAAGAGGCTTTAATACCGACGTATAATCGATTTCCGATCCGACTGTCAAAAGGGAAAGGTACTTCGGTCTGGGATCAAGATGGGGAACACTATTTAGATTTCACTTCAGGAATCGCAACTTGTAACCTAGGGCACGTGAACGAATTCGTCAAACAGCGAGTGGAAAGTCAGCTTTCTGAATTGTGGCATTGTTCCAACCTCTTTGAGATACCTTCACAGGAACAGTTAGCGCAAAAACTAGTAGATACTACATTCGGTAATCAAGTTTTCTTTTGTAATAGTGGAGCAGAAGCTAATGAAGCGGCCATAAAACTGGCTAGAAGCTACGCGCAAACGGTCAAACAATCAAATGCATTCGAAATTGTTACGTTCACGAGCTCCTTTCACGGGAGAACAATGGCTACTCTTTCTGCAACCGCTCAAGAGAAAATCCAAAAAGGATTTTCTCCGCTTGTTTCAGGTTTTCGTCATCTTCCTTACAACGACCTTACTGCTTTAGAGCAGATTGTGTCGGAACAAACTTGTGCCGTTCTGTTGGAGCTTGTGCAAGGAGAAGGTGGAGTTATACCAGCAGATGTTGAGTGGGTGAAAGCGTTAGAGGCAATTTGTAAAGAGCACGGTATTCTTCTCATGATAGATGAAGTACAGACTGGGATTGGGAGAACGGGAAGTTTATTTGCTTATGAACAATATGGAATACGTCCAGACGTTGTAAGTGTCGCGAAAGGATTAGGAAATGGAATTCCGATAGGGGCCATTATTGCTACAAATGAAGCGGCAAAGGGGTTTCGGCCAGGTGCACATGGTAGTACGTTTGGTGGGAATCCTGTCGCCACAACGGCGGGGTTATCAACATTAACTTATATAGAAGAACAGGCGGTTTTACAACAAGTCAAAGTAAAAAGCGACTATATTTTTAGCGAATTAAAACAACTACAAAAGGAACGAAACATCATTAAAGATGTTCGTGGCAAGGGGTTACTAATAGGTATTGAGTTAGAAGGTAACGCGATAGATACAGTGTTAGCCTTGCAAAGGCAACACATTCTCACATTAATAGCGGGGCAGCATGTACTAAGAGTGTTACCTCCACTAACAGTCTCGACAGAGGAAATCGACCAATTTATATTCTGCTTAAAAAGTGTGGTATGAAAGACGGAGATTCCTCTGTCTCTCTGCTTGCATAAAAAGAGTGATTAGAATAAAGTATAAAGAATATTACCACAAGAAGAGGTTTTTCCATGAAAGCATATATTCAACGTAAAATCGATGAATTTCAAGCAGAAAATAAAAACAAAGCAAGATTGCTAATCAGTTGTCCGGATAAACCGGGAATTGTTGCGGCTGTGTCCAAGTTTCTCTTTGGAAAAGGTGCAAACATCATTGAATCTAATCAATATTCGATGAATCCGGAAGGCGGAGAGTTTTTTATCCGAATAGAGTTTGAATGTCCAAATCTTTTGGAACGTCAATCAGAGATAAAGGAAGATTTTAGACAAATTGCAGAAGCATTTTCGATGGAGTGGAAGCTTATGTTTGTCGCAGAAACGAAAAAGGTTGCCATATTTGTATCTAAAGAGCAGCATTGTTTACTAGAGCTCTTATGGGAATGGCAAAGTGGCGATTTAATGGCGGATATCGCGCTTGTGATTAGCAATCATGAGGATGCAAGAGAATTTGTAGAGTCTCTAGATATTCCGTTCTATCATATTCCTGCGAACAAAGACATTCGGAAACAGGTAGAAGAACAACAGCTCCAATTATTAAATCAATACGGGGTGGATTTTGTTATTTTGGCCAGATACATGCAAATTCTTACACCCGATTTTGTTGCAGAGCTTCCGAATCGTATTATCAATATTCATCATTCATTCCTACCTGCTTTTGTAGGAGCAAAGCCTTATGAGCGTGCGTACAACCGAGGAGTGAAATTGATTGGAGCTACTTCTCACTACGTGACGAATGATTTAGATGAAGGTCCGATTATCGAGCAAGATATTAGTCGCGTTGATCATCGTGATGATGTAGCAAAACTTAAGAAGATTGGACAATCGATTGAAAGAAGTGTGTTGGCCAAGGCTGTTAAATGGCATTTGGAGGATCGAGTGATTGTACATGAAAATAAAACGATTGTGTTTTAGTGATAATAAACCCCGAACTACACAAGTAACAGTGTAGTTCGGGGTTTATTATTTGGCTCATCTATAGCACACCTTCCCCGGTCTTAACAATGTGGACAAAGCATATGGTTATAGAGGAATATCATAATCCCTTATACTAGAGATATAGATGAACACCTAACACAGTACTTGAATACCCTGATACAGGGTGATAAATATGCAAAAGCATTTTAAAGTAATGCAAGATGGTCGAAAGCTTTCCATTCAAAAAATATCTAACTTGCCTTTACATCACTACGGTGTCTATATCGATTATCATCTTGTAGCTTCCTTTCATAATGGCCAACAGTTTTATTTGGATGTATCCTGGTTGGAGCCTGGGGAGCATCATTTAATGGTTGTTGGTTATCGTCTAGGGGCTGTCGATCCAATGCCAATTGCGGAACAATATTCACTGCAGGTGGCAGGAGCTAGAGATTTAAGTGATATAGAACGAAATTTCCGTGCTGGAGATATATTAGTGGCAAGTGATAATCTAAACGAAAATATAACTGGATATGTCGGACATTCGGCAATTGTTGTGGATGACGAATATCTCATTGAATCTCCTGGTGGATATCCAGCGATTCGGAAGGACACCATTCAACAATATTTAGACAAACATCCAGTTCACGCGCAGTTCAGACCAATCTCCAAGGAAATGGGGCTACAAGCCGTTAAGTATGCCGAACAATACTTGGAGGATTATAAACAGAATATTAAGGAAGGCAAAAATAAGCCAACCTTTTCTTTTATGGCTATCCAAGAACTCGAGAATCCTTGGGAATACATTTATTGTTCTAAACTAGTCTGGTTAAGCTATGCTAAAGGGGCAAATTATAAGTTTAAAAATGACTTTCTATGGTTTTCCCCTGAAGATTTATATAAGAATCTATTAGATAACCAAGATTTTAAAACGATTTATCGTCATAGTGATGTAAAATTTAAAATTAATTCGTAGCACACTTGTTGTGTGCTACTCCATACATAGGAGAATAGGAGTGTGCGCAATGGATGAATTTCAAGCGTTAGTCGTAAACCAAAATGGAGAAGAATTCGATATGAAGGTGGACAAGCTTTCAAAGAAGGATCTCCCTGATGAAGGGGTACTCATTAAAGTGGAGTATTCCAGCGTGAATTACAAGGATGCAATGACAAAGATGCCGAACAATCCGATATTAAAAAAGTATCCAATGGTACCAGGCATTGATTTAGCTGGTGAAGTGGTAGAATCCGAAGATGCTCGTTTCAAAAAAGGAGAAAAAGTAATCGCGACCAGCTACGAAATAGGTGTTTCACACTTTGGGGGGTATAGTGCATATGCACGTATCCCAGCAGATTGGATTGTGCCTTTACCGAAAGGACTCACTACATTAGAAGCGATGGCGCTAGGAACAGCTGGTTTCACTGCAGCTCTATCTGTTCAGCGGCTGGAAGATAACGGATTAGCCCCTGATAAAGGTAAAGTACTAGTAACCGGTGCAACAGGTGGGGTAGGAAGTATTGCTGTTACCATCTTAAATAAACGTGGCTATCATGTTGTAGCCAGCACTGGAAAACAAGAATCTCATGACTATTTAAAAGAACTTGGCGCAGCTGAAGTCATCTCTCGAGAAGAAGTATTTGATGGAAACATTAAACCTTTAGGCAAGCAACAATGGATAGCTGCTATCGACCCAGTTGGAGGGAAGCCGTTAGCTGCTTTACTAACAAAAATTGCGTACGGAGGATCCGTTGCTGTTAGTGGATTAACAGCTGGGATGGACGTTCCAACGTCCGTTTACCCGTTTATTCTGCGAGGGATAAATCTGTTAGGAATTGACTCTGTTTATTGTCCAATGGAAACAAGAAAACCATTATGGGAACGATTAGCAACGGACTTCAAGCCGGAAAATCTAAAGGAATTCGTGCAAGAGATACGTTTGAGCGACCTTCCGAGCACCTTTGATACGTTATTACAAGGAAGAGGAACTGGACGTAACGTCGTTAAACTCTAAAAGGGGAGCAAGCAAGGGATAACGTGTGATATGATAAGCAAAAAGAACTGGGAGGTATTTACGTGGTAAAAGCAATTCATACTGATAAAGCACCACAAGCGATTGGACCATATTCACAGGCGATTGACGCAGGAGACTTTGTTTTTGTATCTGGGCAAATCCCGATTAATCCAGATACGGGTGAAGTGGTAGAAGGGATTGAAGAGCAAACAGCACAAGTAATGAAAAATCTTCAAGCTATTTTAACAGAAGCGGAACTGTCCTTTTCAAATGTTGTAAAGTTTACAATTTACATAACCTCAATGGAGGACTTTGCCATAATCAATGAAGTATATGCTGGTTTTTTACAAGAGCCATATCCGGCGCGGGCGACAGTGGAAGTAAGTAAGCTTCCAAAAGACGTTCGTATCGAAATGGATGTTGTAGCGGTGAAAAACAAATAAGCACTAGAAACATGTGATTTCGGTTGAAATCGCATGTTTTTTTATGAAAAATTAACATGGAAAGAAACTTTTTCCTCTGTTAGATCGTCTATATGGGAGGGTATAATTAAAACGAATATAAGAAGAACATGGTATATAAAAAGGAGCTAATAACGATGCGAAAGCTATTAAGTGCATGTCTTATAATGGCTATACTATTTACAGCTATCATTCAAGTGCCAACTTCAGTGCTTGCAAGTACAGGTAATGGAGATGAAGGAATTAATGAAAAGTTTGGCTTGCCAATCGTTGTGTATGGAGAATCTTTGTCTGAAGAGCAAAAGCAAGAGGTTAGAAATTTGTTAGATATTGATGACCCATCTACCGTAAATGAAATTATCGTAACGGCAGAAGATTTAGTGAAGTTTATCGATGGAGATCCAAATTCTAACATGTATTCCTCTGCCAAAATAACTCGTAAAGAAGAAGGCAATGGCTTAGTTATTAACATTGTAAACCAAGAGAATATTACGCAAGTAACAAATGAGATGTATGCGAATGCTTTATTAACTGCAGGTATCGAAAATGCAGTGGTAGAGGTTGCTTCCCCGTTAAAGGTTAGTGGCCATTCAGCCTTAACTGGTATTTATAAAGCGTACAATGTAGATGGTGAATCTTTAGATAAAGACCGAATGGAAGTAGCAAATGAAGAGTTATCTGTAGCTACACAGCTTGCGGAACAAAGTGGAGTTGATCAAGAAAAGGTCAGTGAGCTTTTGACTGAAATCAAACAAGCTATTGCGGATCAAAACCCTGCTAGCAAGGAAGAAATCGAACAAATAGTGAAAGACCAACTCGCCACTTTAAACATAGACTTAAACGATGAAGATATCGCTCGGTTAGTTGCGTTGTTTGATAAAATGCGTTCCATTAATATAAACTTTGATAATGTAAAAAGTCAGCTAGATGATATTGCAGGAGATATACGTAGTAAGTTGGAAGAGGTAGCGAATGATGAAGGCTTTTGGCAAGGGGTTAAAGACTTTTTCCAAAACATTATCGATGGATTGAAAAGTCTATTTGGATGATAAAACCATCTATTCGATGTAAAATAGGAAAGTCACCATCTCGTGGTGACTTTTTCTTATTTATATAGAGAGAAGGAGTACATATGCAACAACCAAAGCAAACAATACCAGTTACCACGACGATAATGGAGTCCATACAGTGGTTTATCTTTTTACTTGCAAGCTCCGTTGCAATGCCTATCGTCATAGGAGCCATATACGGTTTAGACTTTGCAGAAGTCGCAGGGCTCATGCAAAGAACCTTTTTTGTCGTAGGGGTCGCGTCTTTTTTGCAAGGTCTTTTTGGTCACCGATTACCGATTATGGAAGGACCAGCTGGAATTTGGATTAGTATATTTACCGTTATGTCGATTACGGGTGTACAGCAAGGTGCTACTGCGACGGAAACCTTACAGCTTGTGGAAGGAACGATGATTTGGACGGGAGTCTTTTTGTTTTTATTCGGTATATTTAAGCTGACGGAAAGGATTTTATTTGTTTTCACCCCGTTAGTCACAGGAACCTTCTTTATTTTATTAACAGTTCAACTAAGCGGAACATTCCTAGAGGGGATGCTCGGTCTTCAGGATGGATCTGAATCCATACAACCAACTAAAACATTACTTGCCTTTATCACTTTTTTAACCGTATTAGGACTTTCTATTTTTGCGAGAGGCTGGCTAAGCAGTTATGCTGTATTAATTGGGATCATCATTGGCTGGATTGCTTACGTATTCGTCTTCGGTTTCCATCAAGCGGACGGAGAATCCTCTATATTTTCATTCCCCGAGCTGTTTGCATGGGGAAATCCCAACTTGGACATCAATTCGATCCCAATTGCCTTTATCACAGCCGTTATTCTTATATCTAATGTCGTTGCATCTGTGGTGGCGGCCAATCAGTCTCTTGGAAATGAGGAGGCTTCTCAAGGGAAGCAGATTAATAGAGGGACTTCCTTATTAGGGATTAACCACGGTTTAGCTGGTATGTTTTCAGCAGTTGCCAATGTGCCCCTAGCAACCTCTGCAGGCTTTATCAGCTTAACTGGACAAAAAAGGAAACTGCCATTTTTAATTGCGTCAGTCACCTTAGTGATTATTGCGTTTTTTCCGCTTATTGTTTCTATTATTTCAGGGATCCCTTCGCCGATTGCTAACGCAGCTTTAATGGCAACCTTTGTTCAACTCGTGGGATTAGCGCTCCGAAATATTACGAGCCAACCATTAGACTCCCGTAAAACTACAATTGTAGGTGTGGCTTATTTAATTGGAATTGGAACGATGTTTTTACCTTCCGAAGTATTTGCTGGACTACCATCTTTAGTTCAAAACCTTGCAAGCAACGGGCTGCTGCTAGGAACGGGACTTGTTATTTTAATCGAACAACTATGGAAAGAGAAAACCAGCTAGGGAAAATCCTTAGCTGGTTTGTTCTCTATGTCTAGTAATTGATTTTGGTTGCTTGCGGATTGCGGCTAGTAATACGAGTCCACTTATGAATAGTAAAAAGCTCGTAATGAAAAATACGGCAGAGAATCCGTAAAATCCTGCGATAGCTCCACCCATGATTGGACCGATGAAGTTTCCAAAAAAGCGAATGCTTGTGTTATATCCTAATACTTCTCCTTGCATTGCGATTGGCGCTACTTGTCTGATATAAGCAATTCGCACCGGAATGATTCCCCCGATACTTATGCCTAGAAAGAAGCGAAGAATGACAAGCTGCCAAATGTTCGTAACAAAGGCTGCTGGAAAATAAACAACTGCTGCAATCATGAGCAGTGTAACCAGTATTTTGGTATAGCCGACTCTGTCTGCCAGCTTTCCCCACCATCTTGTCATCATTAGATTTCCTAGTCCTGCGCGAAAAAGCAATACCAGAAAACAAGGCTAAGTTCATGGGTCCATGTAATTCTGAAACATAGAGTGATAAAATCGGTTGAATGCTAAAGTGGGCGATTTGTACAAACATAGAGATAATCATAACGACTAATAACACAGGGCTTTGAATAATATAAAGGAGCACTTCCTTCGAGGAATAGCTCATTTTTGAGTCTTCTTCTGGTTCTATTTTTTGTTCGTGAATGCCGAAGAGGACTAACATTGCAGATAAAAAAGAGGAAAAAGGATACTCCTTTAAAGGTAGTAGAATAACCAACGATATCAGCTATATATCCACCGATCATTGGCCCCATCAAACTTCCTGTTATGCTTCCTGTCTGCAATGTTCCCAGTACCCTTCCTGCTACGTGCTTCGGAGTCTGGGTAGAAATCAAAGCCTGTGACATGGAAATAAACCCTGTAAACACGCCCATGAACAGCCGTAACGCAAATAACTGCCATACGGTCGTCACATAGCCCATTAAAAGAACGGAAATACCTAATCCCACTCCAGATAACAGAAGGATATATTTCCTTCCGTACTTATCTCCCAGCTTCCCCCATAATGGCGAACAAATAAATGCAGTAACAAAGGTAATCCCAAATACAATTCCGGACCAGTTTTGTACGTATTGTTTAGAGAAATTCCCTAAGGTTTCTATATATAAAGCCAGAAATGGCAACACCATCGTAATACTTCCCGCGATAAAGAAGTTGGCGAACCACATGATGCTTACATTACGTTTCGCGGTTTGCTCTTGGGTGATACTATCCCTTCTTTCGAAAATTATTTCGAAACACTAAGTATTATCTTATCGAATCAGCTTCTCAGTTGAAAGAAATTTGCACACAGTGAAGAAAGCCAATCTTGTAAATATACAGTTTCTTAGCAATTTTATATAATGAACTTACTTCTTGCGTCTATGGAGGAACGAACATGAAGACTGTCTTATCATTTGTGAAAAATTATAAGTTTGCATTATTCTTGGCCCTCTTTTTAATGGTAGTAGAGCTAGCTGTTGAGCTCGTACAACCAATTATAATGGGGATTATGGTGGATGACGGGATTACAAAGAGAGATATGGATATTGTTCTGGATTGGGCTACCATTTTACTTGTGCTATCCGTTGTCGCATTCGCAGCAGGAATCATTAGTTCTTTCTATGCTTCCAAAGTAAGCCAATACACGGGCTATGATTTAAGAGAAGATTTATATAATAGGATTCAAGCTTTTTCAACGAGTCAGATTCAGCGTTTTACGACGTCGTCTTTAATTACAAGATTGACAAACGATGTGACCCAAATCCAAGCGTTTTTATTTACAAGTGTACGAATTATGCTACGCGCACCTTTGTTCATTCTAGGTGGGATGGTGATGTCTTTTACCGTTAATGTACCGCTAGCCTGGATTTTATTATCCATTGTTCCGGTTTTATTGGTCATTATGTTTGTTTTATTAACCAAAGGCGTCCGTATGTTTGGAATGGTTCAACAAAAGCTAGATCGATTAAATACAGTGATAAGAGAGAATCTATTTGGCATCCGCTTGGTGAAATCGTTTAATCGAGGTGCTTATGAATCAGAGCGATTTGCTAAAGAGAATGAATCCCTCCAAAAAAGTAATCGACAAGCCCTTCGATTGATGGAATATACGATGCCGGTCGTGATGTTAGGGCTGAATGTAACGATGGTTGCGATTCTTTGGGTAGGCTCCATTCAATTACGCTTTGGCGATGCACAAACAGGTGACATTGTTGCCATTATAAATTATGCAACTCGAATTCTTGGGGCATTTGGTGTGTTTACATTCCTACTATTAACCTTTTCACGTGGAAAGGCATCTGCGGAACGGATTGAAAAAGTGTTGGTTGAATTCCCGAAAGATAGTATTGTGACAGAGAAGCAGAAGCTCTCCTTGCAAGGTGGTATCACGTTTCAACAAGTTTCCTTTCAGTATGGAGGAAAGGATCTATATGTATTAAAGAATGTCTCATTTGAGGTGGTACCAGGTGAGACAGTTGGTGTTCTAGGGGAAACAGGGTCTGGTAAGAGTTCTTTATTACAACTAATACCGAACCTGATTCAAGCGTCTTCTGGTCAAATATTGCTGGATGGGGTTCGGATGGAAGAGTTAGATCCAGCTCATATTCGCAAGCAAATTGGTATGGTTCCTCAAGAAGCACACCTCTTCTCTGGAACGATTAAAGATAACCTACTTTGGGGAAAAAATGATGCCACAGATGAGGAAATAATAGAGGCTGCAAAAGATGCTTCTATCCATGAATTTATCATGACGCTACCCCAACAGTATGATACGCAAATCGGACAACGAGGAGTTAATTTATCTGGTGGACAAAAGCAACGTTTATCTTTAGCCCGTGCACTTGTAAGAGCACCTAAGATTTTGTTGCTGGATGACAGTACAAGTGCACTGGATGCCCAAACGGAAAAAAGGGTCTTATCGGCGCTTGCTAAAAGAAAATGTGCGGTAATCAACGTTGCTCAAAAGGTGAGTTCGGTCAAGGATTCTAACCAAATATTATTGATGAAAAATGGAGAGATTCATGAGAAAGGAACGCATCAAGAGCTGTTAAAAAGCAGTGCTTATTATCAACAAATTTATCAATCCCAAGTTGGAAAAGGGGTTTATGCAAGTGGCGAATAATCAACAGAAAGACACCACCAATTGGAGTTCCAATGTTCGAAACCATCCGCATGCCAATCGGGGTATGAAGATGAAGCCACCCAAAATAGAAGATGTAAAGGGTACACTGCTAAGATTATGGGAGTATATGTCTCGCGACCGTAGGCTGTTTTTCTTTGTCATCTTGTTTGTCGTGATTAGTTCCGCTTTATCATTGGTAGGCCCATACTTACTAGGGGTTGCTGTGGATGAACTAGTTCAACAATCTCCTATGGAGGAGCTAATCCGGCTATTCATCTTATTGTTGGTTGTATTTGTTTTACAGTCTTTGACGAGCTGGCTACAAGGTGTATGGATGGTATCTATTGCACAAAGAACCATTTACTTTATGCGAAATGATTTATTTTCCCACCTGCAAAAATTACCGTTGGCCTTTTTCCAGACAAGGCAATATGGGGAATTGATGAGTCGTGTGACCAATGACATTGAAAATGTTAGTCGTACATTGAATTCGACGGTTATCCAAGTGTTGACTAGTGTATTAACCATTGTGGGAACACTGGCCGCAATGCTATGGTTGAGCCCTTTATTAACGTTATTGACGATTATAATTGTGCCTCTCATGTTTATGGGTATGAAGTGGATTACGAACCGAACTGGAAAGTTCTTTAAAGAACAACAACGTCACCTCGGTCAAATGAATGGCTTTATCGAGGAATCGTTATCTGGTCATACAATTGTAAAGATGTATTCACAGGAAGCGTATGTCATGAATCAATTTCAAAAACAAAATGTCGCATTAAGAGATGCTAGTTACTGGGCTCAAACTTATTCTGGTTTTATTCCGAAGCTAATGAACTCATTAAATAACCTAAGCTTCACGATTATCGTAGGTGTCGGAGCGATTTTTGCCATTCGATTTGAAGGACTTGTTTCTATTGGAATCATCGTAACGTTCACCGCCTATTCTAGACAGTTTACGCGTCCTTTAAATGACTTGGCAAACCAGTTCAATGTTATTTTATCAGCAGTTGCAGGGGCTGAAAGAGTATTTCAAATACTAGATGAAAGAGTAGAGGAGATAGAGTCTGACTATCAGGCTATGAATGAGATTGTTGGAAAAGTAGAATTTCGTGACGTTTCCTTTGCTTATGAGGGTGAGCAAGTCCTAAAAGGAATTAGTTTTAAAGCGAATCCAGGTGAGACCATTGCATTAGTTGGACCAACAGGGGCTGGTAAGACGACGATAATATCATTAATTAGCCGCTTTTACGATCCTGTACAAGGTCAAATATTAATAGATGATACAGACATTCAGACATTTTCCAAAAGTAATTTACGCGACCAGGTTGGAGTTGTGTTACAGGATGCTCATTTGTTTGAGACGACCATTTGGGAAAATATCCGATATGGAAGGTTAGATGCAACGGATAAAGAAGTAGTAGAGGCTGCTAAAAATGCGAATGCGCATCACTTCATAAACAATCTTCCCGATGGATATGATACCGTTCTTTATTCAAATGGAGCCGGGATAAGTCATGGACAACGACAGCTGCTCTCCATCGCCCGGGTTTTGCTAGCGAACCCATCTATTCTAATATTAGATGAAGCAACAAGTGGGATTGATTCGATTACAGAATTGGCCATTAACGAAGCTTTATCTCGTGTAATGAAGGGACGAACTAGTTTTGTCATTGCCCATCGATTAAATACCGTAAGAAATGCTGATCAAATTTTTGTATTACAGAACGGTAGGATTATAGAGAGAGGAAATCATGAGTCACTTATGAATCAAGCGGGTTTCTATGCAGAATTAGTAGAAACACAAACAGAGAGAATCACAAATAATGCATGAAATCCACATTCAGACACTAAAATATAGAAGAGCTTAAACGGAGGAGGGGTGGGATGATTCAATTAAGTGTGTTGGATCAATCAGCTATTTCAAAAGGAAGCGAAGCAAGAGAAGCATTATCACAAACCGTACGCTTAGCTCAAGAAGTAGAAGAACTCGGTTACCATAGATTCTGGATGTCCGAACATCACCTAGAAAGCTTGGCGCATTCTAGTCCGGAAATCATGATTCCGCATGTTGCAGCCCATACGAAAAAAATAAGGGTAGGATCTGGGGGTGTGATGCTTCCACATTACAGTGCGTATAAGGTAGCGGAAAATTTTCGTTTGTTAGAAGCGTTATACCCGAATCGAATTGACTTGGGAGTTGGTCGTGCACCTGGTGGAATTCCAATTGCAACAGCAGCTTTACAAGAATATAAGCAAACGAACGGAGATATTTTTCCGCAGCAAGTGGAAGATCTCATGTACTATTTGACAGGTTCGCAACAACCTAATCACAGATTCCCTGGTTTGAAGGCGATGCCAGAGATTACTACTCACCCACAGATATGGGTGTTAGGGTCTAGTGGAGGTAGTGCTGGGTTGGCATCCTCTCACGGTTTATCGTATGCATTTGCCCAATTCATAAGTGGACAGGATGGAAGTGGTGTTGTCCAGCATTATCAAAACAGTTTCCAAGCCTCTGCTTTACAAACGCGTCCGAAATCATTAGTAGCCTTCTTTTTTGTTTGTGCAGATACCGATGAAGAAGCAGAATGGTTAGCAAAAAGTTATGATATTCAGTTTTTAAAAGTAGCAAAAGGGGAAAAAATAGAGGGAGTAATTTCACCGGAGGAAGCTGCTCAATATCGACTTAGTGGCTTCGATCAACAACTTATCGAGGAAAACCGAGCGAAGGTTTTGGTAGGAGCTCCATCTACTATTAAGGAGCAGATACTGGCGTGGAAGCAACGTTATGGGACCAGTGAGTTTATGCTAGCAAGTATGGTGTACGACTTTGATGTAAAACGAAAAGGGTACCGTTTGTTAGCCGAGGAATTTGGGCTAAAATAGAGATATAAAATAAAAAAGCCGCCTGTGCATATACAGGTGGCTGTTCCTTCCAAAATCTTGTACATTTCGGTTTTATAATGATAAGATAGTAGATGGAAATTGTGTCAATATTAAAAAAAGTAAAAATACCCGAATTAATTTTAACACATATTTGTTTATCATGTCAATTAGTTAGTGTTAAAAGCGAGGTGTGCATTGTGGCAGAATCAGATAAAGACTGGCAGGAGGAGCAGGAACGCGTTCGTTTTGTCATCCATGAAATTAAGCGAAAATTAAAGAAGATAAAAGGTAGAGCAAGTGACTTGAAAGATAGAGTTATCGATTTGCGTAAAAACTTCTGGGATGATGTCACCGTAAACTTGGATGAAGTGGACGATGTGATAGAAACACAGGCCAGCTTAAAGCAACAAGCTGAGTTTTTATCTGAACGAGAACGAAGTCATGGTCAATTAAGTCAACAGCTTAAAACATTGCAACGATTACAGGAGTCTCCTTACTTTGGAAGAATAGACTTTCAAGAAGAGGGGGAATCCGAATCGGAATCGATTTACATAGGGATTGCCTCGATGATGGATCAGAATGATGAAGACTTTCTAATCTATGATTGGAGGGCACCGATTTCGAGTATGTATTACGACTACCCACCAGGTGAGGCACAGTATGAAACGATGGATGGTGCTATCCGAGGGGAGATTACGTTGAAAAGACAATTCATCATACGTAATCAAGAAATTAAAGGGATGTTCGATACAGGGCTAACGATTGGAGATCATTTATTACAGGCCGTACTAGGTAATAATGCGAATACCAAAATGAAAAGCATCGTGGCCACAATACAAAAAGAACAAAATAAAATTATACGAAATGAAAAAAGTAAGCTTTTAGTCGTTCAGGGTGTAGCTGGAAGTGGAAAAACATCCGCTGCTCTGCAACGTGTCGCTTATTTGCTATACAAATATCGAGAAGTGCTTTCTGCGGAAAACATGGTTTTATTTTCTCCTAATCCTCTATTTAACAGTTATGTGGCAACTGTATTACCAGAATTAGGCGAGGAAAATATGAAACAAACCACCTTTCATGAATATTTAGTTCAGCGTCTTGGAAAGCAATATTCAATCGAGTCTCCATTTGATCAAATGGAGTATTATTTAACTAAATCAGACGAGGAACAGTATGAAGCTCGGTTGGCTGGCATTCAGTGGAAAGCAAGCTTGAATCATAAGCAATTAATTGATAATTACGTAAATGATTTAGAGAAAAAAGGAATTCAGTTCCGTAATATTAGCTTCCGTGGAGAAAAGCTTATCTCTAGTGCGAAGATTAGAGACTATTTTTATTCCTTAGATCGAACGATGTCCATTCCAAATCGTCTGGAAGAAGTGTCTAAGTGGTTGTTAGAAAAGATAAAAGTGTTTGAGGAAAAAGAACGGAAAGAAGATTGGGTTTTAGAGGAAAGTCAGCTACTAGATAAAGAAGATTTTCTCCAGGTGTATAAGGAAATGCAGGATGAGGACGAATACTCCGACGATCCGTTCTTTAACTATGCACGTGAGGAACAATTGCTTCGTAAAAAGGTTGTGTCTGATAAATTAAAGCCTTTAAAACGGAAAGTGAAACGGTTCTTTTTCTTAGATGTTCGGAAAACCTATGCCAAATTATTTGAATTGGAAAAGTACCGTGTGGAGGAAGAACCGCTATGGGATGAGATAGCGACTTTAACACTGGAACAGCTAAAAAGTAAATCCTTAACATGGGAAGATGCAACTCCTTATTTATACTTCCAAGATAAATTGTTAGGATTCCGAGAAAATGCTGCGATTCAACATGTGTTTATTGATGAGGCACAGGATTACTCCCCATTTCAGTTTGCTTATTTTAGGCAAATCTATCCAAACAGTAGAATGACACTTTTGGGTGATATTAATCAAGCTATTTACGCACATGCGCTTCACTCGGACACTTTGCTGACAAGCGGGGTAGAGGAAAAACAGGAAAGAATTACGCTACAACGAAGCTACCGTTCTACGAAGCCAATTGTAGAATTCACAAAATCGTTTATGCCAAACGGAGACGAGATAGAAGCCTTTAATAGAGATGGAGAAAAGCCAAAAGTATATGAAGTAGATGATCCATATACGAGAAATCAAATGTTGGTGAATCATCTTCGGGAATGGCAGAAGGAATATCAAACGATAGCGGTCATTTGTAAAACGAAGGAAGAAAGTCTGGATGTCTATAATCGACTACAATCTAGTCTACCGGTCAAGCTGATAGACGAGGAGACATTTACGTTTCATAAAGGATTAGTTGTCCTTCCAGCCTACCTGGCAAAAGGAATTGAGTTCGATGCAGTAGTTGTGTTTGATGGCTCCAACGATCAATATGAAACGGAGTTAGAGAAAAATTTATTTTATACAGCCTGTACACGTGCGATGCATGCACTAACTGTATATTCTCTTGGGCCATATAATCGTTTTATTGAAGACATACCAACGGAATATTACCAGCATTACAAGGTTCATTCGTACTATCCAAAGCAATAAGCTCAATCTGAGTTTATTGCTTTTTTCCTTTTTATAATTTGACGGTTCATGGACATACCCTTATAATGAAAAACTATGTCTGATAAACAGGCATTAAACGGATAGGTTTAGGTTATCTTAGAAAAGGGTAATAGGTATTATCAAATTTTTTGAGCAAGCCGATGTTTAGGGCTTGAATATTATTCCGTGGTATTATGAATAATTCCTACATCATCAGATTGTCTACAATGAACAGACACAGAGAGAGAAAAGAGACGTTATTGTGGTCACTTGCTCCTACTAGGAGGAAAAAAGTGAAGCAGAGAATGAAACAGGAAGTAATGGACCGACCCGTTTTTTGGATAAGTGGAGGTTTATTACTCGTATTTGTCGCCTTATCCATCTATGATTTAAGTATGGTGGAAGGCTGGATTAACAGCTCTTTTAATTTTTCAGCTAATTTATTTGGTTCGTATTGGGAGCTATTACTACTTGGAAATTTTGTAATTGGACTTATTTTAGCATTTTCAAAGTATGGAAAAGTGAAGCTTGGAAAGTTAGAAAAACCTCAAAATGACTATTTTAAATGGGTAGCAATGATTCTTTGTACATTGTTAGCAAGTGGTGGAGTCTTTTGGGCAGCATCCGAACCGATGTATCATTTTGTTACCAATCCCCCTTTATTTACCGATCATTCTTCTACAATGGCTGGAGTGGAGCCGGCATTAGCACAATCGTTCCTGCATTGGGGCTTTCTAGCCTGGGCCATTCTTGGAACACTTGCGACAATTGTTATTATGTACGTTCACTATCATAAAGGGTATCCTATGAAACCAAGAGCGATGTTATATCCCATCTTTGGCGAGAGAATCTTCAAGAAAAGCGTCATTGGTAGTGCAGCTGATATCGTATCAATCATTGCGGTAGCGGCTGGTACGATGGGTCCTATTGGGTTCTTAGGGTTGCAAGTTGGTTATGGTCTTCACTCATTATTTGGGATTCCAAATACACTAACGACAAACATTATTGTCATTGCAGCGCTTGTTGTGATTGCAGCAATATCCGTTGCAACAGGGGTCGACAAAGGAATTCAATTTCTTAGTCGTTTAAATGTTGGATTAACAGTATTGCTAGCATTAGTGGTACTAATCGTTGGACCGACTATGTTTATTTTAAATAAGTTTATCTCTGCAGAAGGTTTTCACATACAAAATATGCTTACAATGGCGCTTTACCAAGGGGATAAAGCATGGTTAGGGTATTGGACGGTGTTCTTCTGGGGTTGGTTCCTAGGGTATGGACCAATGATGGCTATTTTCATTGCTAGAATATCTAGAGGAAGAACCATTAGAGAGCTCATTTTGGCTGTATCTGTTGTGGCTCCACTCGTGACGAACTTCTGGTTTACTGTAGTAGGTGGAACAGGGATTAAAGCGGAATTAACAACTCCAGGCTCCATTTCAACACCACTAAGTGAAGGTGGAATGCCGGCAGCAGTTATGTCCATCATGGATCAGCTACCGCTAGGCTTATTGTTAGCGATTGGTTTCTTATTTGTCACCATCGTATTTGTGTCCACGACGGTTGATTCTATATCATACACAGTTGCTGTGACGCTTACTGGAAGTGACGAACCGAAGCGTTGGATACGTGTTTTCTGGGTGTTGATATTTGGTGTGTTATCCGTTGTTCTTCTTTCGATTGGGGAAAACAGTATATCCGCTATTCAAAATTCTATTGTCGTAACAGCAGTTCCGGTATCTATCTTAATGCTTCCGACATTGTGGAATGCTCCACAGATTGCGAAAAAACTTGCAGCAGAGCAGAATATTACATCGCCGGCAAAAGTACCTAAAAGCGCTGAGGATTCGGAGCTTGTTAAGGAATAGAAATGTGTAACCAGACCTAATAGGTCTGGTTTTTTGTCTGAACGTTAATAAACGGGAGAGGAGCGTTCATAAATTTATGATAAGAGTTTAGAAAATAATAAGGGCGATAATATAGGAAATCTGAACGATAAAAACGCCCAAACCAACGTTAATAATCTGACATGAACCATTTCTATTGGCGAGCAATTAACTTTTCATCCCAATATGGATGTGAGAAAATAAAAGGTAGAAAGATTAAGGAGGAATGTGAAATGCCTACTAATTTGCAAGATACAACGACTCTACATAATGGTGTGAAAATGCCCTGGTTAGGTCTTGGAGTTTTTAAAGTTCAAGATGGAGATGAAGTAGTTAACGCTGTAAAAGCTGCTATTAAAAATGGCTATAAAAGCATCGATACAGCAGCAGTGTACAAAAATGAAGAAGGCGTAGGGCAAGGAATTAGAGAAGCTGGTGTTCCTCGCGAAGAGCTTTTTATCACATCAAAAGTGTGGAATGATGATCAAGGCTACGAGACAACACTTGCGGCATTTGATGCTTCTTTAGAAAGACTAGGATTAGATTACTTAGATCTATATTTAATTCACTGGCCAGGTTCCAACAAATATAAAGAGACTTGGAAAGCATTAGAAAAGCTTTACAAAGATGGAAAGGTGAAAGCGATTGGAGTAAGTAATTTTCATATCCATCATTTAGAAGACCTTTTGGAGGATGCCGAAATCGTTCCAATGGTCAATCAAGTAGAATTTCACCCTCATCTAGCGCAGCTAGAATTAAGGGAATATTGTACTCGTAAAAACATTCAATTAGAGGCTTGGTCTCCATTAAAACAAGGGGAGCTATTATCAGAGCCAACCCTTGAAAAAATCGCACAAAAATATAATAAATCCGTCGCGCAAATTATTATTAAGTGGGATCTGCAAAGTGGTGTCGTAACGATTCCTAAATCGATCAAAGAGCATCGAATTGTGGAAAATGCAGATGTCTTTGATTTTGAACTATCGGAGGAAGATATGAAGAAAATTGATGACTTGAATAAAGATGAACGAGTAGGTCCAGATCCAGATAACTTTCTTTTTTAATATGGTTGAATGAAAAAGACGTTCCGATCTAAAATAGATTGGAACGTCTTTTTATGTGTTATGATTTTGAAGTTTCTTTCTCTAGTGCATTTCCAAGAAATTTCGCTAACTCAAGCATGCCGTATTTTCCAGCCTTCGCCTCAGCTTCTGAATTATAATTCGTGTTTGTATTCACGTCGTAAGCGAAGGTTTCTCCTTTTGCATTCGTAATAAATTCAATTCCTGCTACGTCAATTTTATTTGCTTGTAGGAAGGATTCAAATTTTTGAATTAGCGCTTGGTCGACATACTCCACAATCTCGAACATAGGTCGTTCTTCTTGCTCTCCTACAGGACAAAACGCATCGTCTATGCGGCATGCATCAGCAGGACATAGCTCAAAGCCTTCTGAAGTATCAACGCGAACCGCATAAACAAATTTTCCACCAACGAACTCTGCTCTCGTAATAAACGACTCTGGAGATTCGATATACTCCTGAATTAATGTAATTCCATCCACAGGCTCTTCGAAATCGTCTCCGTCTAAATAAGAGTGCAAGCCTTCGATGGAATAGAACAATTGAACACCTAATCCTTTTCCGGCACGATTGTGTTTTGTAATAAACGGAACCTTCCCTAGTTTTTTAGCAGCCTCTAGAATGTTTTCTTTGCCAACCGCTGCAACGGTCATTGGTGTACGAACCCCACTTTTTTCTAACGCTGCATACTGCTTTACTTTGCTCAGTTCTAATTCTAAGGCATGGCTCCCATTAAAAACTGTTCGATCATACTGCTCCAACCATGCAAGTAGGCCAGCTGTTAATTCTGGTGCATAACGGTTTCCTCGCGTATGTGAGGAAGCACTCATTCGGTTATAGAAGACACCATCGGGTGGAACCTCTGTTAAGTCAACAACCCCATTTCTCATATGCCATGTTTCGTAAGGAAGCTCTAATTCTTCCAATCTTTTTGTAAGATGCTGTGTCCAGTCGTCATTTTCATGAATGATATAGATTCTAGACATAGAAGTTCTCCTTTATTATATATATTCTTTTGATTAACTCGTTTATGTAATAAAAGGATACCACGGAAAAAGAAACGGTAATACTTTATTGCTCATTAACGCAAATTACTTGCATCTGGTAGCCATCCTGTTATGTAATAGGTACGAGAGGATAAGCATCCAGAGATAGGAGGGATACGTATGGCGTTCGTCATAACAAGTCCGTGTAAGGATGAAAAAGCAGGAGAATGCATGACGGTTTGTCCCGTTGATTGTATTGTAGAAGGTCCTGATCAGTTTTATATAGATCCAGATGTTTGTATTGATTGTGGCGCATGTAAAGCTGTTTGCCCAGTTGATGCCATTGAAGAGGAATATGATTTATCTCCTGAGCAAGAAGTATATCTTGAGAAAGCTGAAGCGTTCTTTAGTCGGTAAAAAAAGTCCCTATCTTAGGGACTTTTTCTATATATTAGGTCGTAATAGGTCATGCATGAAAATATACTAAAGCGATTAATTCTCTAAATAAAGGGGGACAAAGTAATGGACTATATTAAGCATTTACGCTCCATGGTTGGAAGTGAGCAAGTCATTATGGTGGTAGCAGGTGCGATTATTTTCGATCAGCGAGGAAACGTACTCATGCAGCTTCGAGAGGATTCTCGTAGCTGGGGGTTTCCGGGTGGGTATATGGAATTACAGGAGCGAATTAAGGATACGGCAAGAAGAGAAGTGGAAGAAGAAACAGGGTTACGTCTTCAAGAGCTATCGCTATTCGGAATACGTTCTGGTGTAGAAAAAACATTGAAAAATGGGGACCGAGTTTCGCTTGTTGAAATATGGTTTCAGTGCAGAAGCTATGAAGGAGAGCTCCTCAAACAAGGGGATGAAACGTTGGATAATGTCTTTTTTTCTCTGCGGGATTTGCCTGAACCAATATTTGAAAGCCAGCGCTACCTTATCGATTACATAAAAAATCCAGAAGCAATTCCTTTCGTTGAATAGTTCTAAGCTAATAGGGAGAACCTTTTATTGACAAATGATTACCCCTGCACTACAATAAATCTTGAATTCAAGATATTTATAACAGGCTAAAGGAGGGGATTGCTTTGCAAATTAAAGGCATCCACCACGTCTCAGCCATTACCGCTAAGGCAAAAGAAAACTACGATTTTTATACAAAGGATTTAGGATTGAGATTGGTTAAAAAGTCTGTGAACCAGGATGATACAAGTATGTATCATTTGTTTTATGCAGATGAAATTGGAAATCCCGGAACGGATTTAACGTTCTTTGAAATCAAAAGAGCAGGACATACGTATGAAGGGAATAACAGTATTTCGGCAACCTATTTGCGTGTCGCTAACGACGAGGCATTGAAATATTGGAAAAATAGATTAGAGGAGCTCCACATAAATCATGCTGGCATATCAGAGCAGTTTGGTAGAAATATACTTCCATTCCGTGATCATGAGGGGCAGCGCTTAGTGCTTGTATCCGATGAGACGAACCAAGGAGTAGCTGGCGGAATTCCATGGAAGAAGAGCCCAGTTCCACAGGATAAAGGAATTACCGGACTTGGTCCTGTTAAATTAACGGTACCTGTAGCGGAAAAAACGATTGATGTGCTAAAGGACTTGCTTGGATTTGAGGAAGTAGGTACGTATCCTTCCACTATTCATGGTCAGAGGGACATCGTCGTCTTGCAAGTGGGAGAAGGGGGAACAGGTGCAGAAATTCAAGTAGAGGAACGAACGGATTTACCACCAGAGCGACCAGGTAGAGGGAGTGTTCATCACGTCGCATTACGGGTGGAGGATAAAGCTGAGTTAGAGGAATGGGTAAAAAAAGTAAAGGAACGCCGTTTTCCCAACTCTGGTTTAGTCGATCGCTACTATTTCCAATCGCTTTATTTTAGAGAACCGAATGGAATACTCATTGAACTAGCAACAGATGGACCAGGCTTTGCAACAGATGAAGACCCAGAGCATTTAGGAGAAGCCGTAGCACTACCGCCATTTTTAGAGGGAAACAGAGAAGAAATTGAAGCGCATTTAACCCCACTAGACACAACTGTTAAATAATATGAATAAAGCGGAATGCCTTCGTGAAGATAGCATTCCGTTTTGATTAGCTTGGAAAAAATGAGTTATACAAGCAATCTTAATCCGGATAAACGTATGGTCTTTAAAATTTTGTACAAGGACGTAGACTATTGCAGAGTGAAGAACCATTTAAAAAATACAGCTATATTACGTTCTCCACCTGTTAACGATAAATCGTATCCCAAACAAAAGTAAGAGGGATTATACCAAGCTGGACTAATACTTCCATTTTCCAGACCTCGTTTCAGGTATTTTCCAAGGACATATCATAAATGACCATTTATCCGATTAAGAAACAGTGTTTTCCCATCGGTTATTTGAATAATCATAAGCCATTTTCCCATACTAATTATACAAATAGGTTAGGAGGGAACTTATTATGACAGGAAGTCTACATAATAAAGTGGCGGTTGTAACTGGTGCCGGCTCTGGTATTGGAAAGGCGGCGGCTATCGAATTAGCAAAACAAGGTGCCCATATAGGGTTAGTGGACCTGAAAGAGAAAAATGCGGAAAAAGTCCAAAAAGAGATTGAACATATAGGTGGCCAAGCCATGATTACCGATACAGATGTTTCGGATCCAAAACGTGTAGAGGAAAGCATTCGTCAAGTGGCGGAAAAATGGGGACGCTTAGATATAGTCTTTGCGAATGCAGGTATAAACGGAAAGGTAGCCCCCATCGAGGATCTAGAGCCAGAGGATTGGGATCAGACGTTAACGACGAATTTAAAAAGTACGTTTATGACCGTGAAATATGCCATTCCGTATCTAAAGGAACAAGGTGGCAGTATTATTATGACAAGCTCAATAAACGGGAATCGCAGCTTTTCCGGCTTTGGTATGTCTGCCTATAGCTCCTCGAAGGCTGGACAAATGGCTTTTGGAAAAATGGCAGCACTTGAGTTAGCTCGGTATCACATAAGGGTAAATATGATTTGTCCAGGGGCTATCCAGACAAACATTAGTAAAAATACATTTCCAGAAAAAGAAGAACTCCAAAAAATTAAGATTCCTGTAGAGTATCCAGAAGGAAGTCAACCGCTGGAGCACCAAGCTGGGAGCCCAGAGCAAGTAGCTCAATTAGTTTCATTCCTCGCTTCAGATGCATCTAGTCATATTACTGGAACGGAAGTTTATATTGATGGAGCAGAGTCACTTCTTTAACGGATTGAGCATGGAATGAAAATCTCTCATTTTTCATGAGGGATTTTTTTATATGCAGATAAGTTGTTAACGCATACATGTTCATGGCATACTTAAATTATTATAGACAAGGCTGGTGAATGGAACATGAATTATCGTCAATTAGGTAGTACAGGGTTAAACGTGAGCGAAGTGAGCTTTGGGACATGGGCTATTGGTGGCTCTTGGGGTTCTTCCAGTGATGAAGAGGCTTTAAAAGGGTTACAGCGTGCCATGGATGCTGGAGTAAACTTTTTTGATACAGCAGATGTTTACGGATCTGGTCATGCTGAAGAATTACTTGCGAAGGCAACAAAAGGCAAGGAAAACGAAATATACATAGCTTCCAAGTTTTGTCGGGCTGGAGATATTTATGATCCGAATACGTATAGTAAACAATCGGTAGAAGCTTTTTTAGATGGAACACTGAAACGACTAGAAAGAGATACATTGGATTTATACCAAATTCACTGTCCTCCAATGGAAATCTTGCAGGATGGAAGTGTCTTTCAAGTGCTTGATGAATTGAAACAAGCGGGTAAGATACGACATTACGGTGTTAGCGTAGAAACGGTTGAGGAAGGTTTATTCTGTTTAGAACAGCCAGGTGTAAGTACGCTCCAAGTAATTTTTAATATTTTCCGTCAAAAGCCAGTAGAAACGTTGTTCCCACGAGCCAAGGAAAAAGGAGTAGGAATTCTAGCTCGTGTCCCATTAGCAAGTGGATTGCTGACTGGTAAGTTCTCTAAAAATCATCAATTCGAATCCGATGATCACCGTAATTTCAACAAAGACGGAGATGCTTTTAATGTCGGAGAAACGTTTGCTGGAGTAGAATTTAACAAAGGGGTAGAGCTCGCACAGCAGTTAGAATGGATTGCAGAAGGCAGAGGCAACATGACTCGTGCTGCATTGAAGTGGATTCTAGAACATGACGCGATTTCTTGTGTGATTCCAGGATTTAAAACCGTTGCGCAAATAGAGGATAACTTAGAAACATTAAACGAAAAAGGATACTCTCAAGAGGAATTAACTCGTTTAAGCGATTTTTATAAGGAAAGTATTCACCCGCATATAAGAGGGGTTTATTAAGAAGGAGCTTCCCATGGGGGAAGCTTTTTTCATAAGGGGTAAATAAGGATGAAAATGTATGAAGTAGAAGATAACAAAAAAGTACCTCTAGAGCTACTCTTACTAGCGGACCCTTCCGAGGAACAGATCAAGTGTTATGTGGAGGAAGGAACGTGTTATGTAGCTGAAGAAGAGGATGAAATAATCGGGATATACATTTTGTATCAAACGGAATGGGACAAGGTAGAGATTGTAAATATTGCGGTAAAGGAATCAAACCAAGGGAAAGGGATAGGGAAACAGCTAGTGCTTCATGCGGTAGATGAAGCTAGGAGGCTAGGCTACTCAAAGATAGACATTTGCACAGGGAATTCTAGTATTGGACCACTCGCGCTTTATCAAAAGTGTGGATTCCGTTTGGATTCCATTGAGAAGGATTATTTCATTCAACATTACGCAGAACCAATCTATGAGAATGGGATACAGTGTCGAGACAAAATAAGGTTAAGACTTGTTCTGTAGGGAATCTAGCAGCTATGCTATTATAGATATATAAATGCTTATTGATTTTAGGCGGTGAAGTTCCATGCAGCGAGGTAGCTTTCAATGGATGAAATCTATCAATAAAACGATTATTTTGAATAAAATTAGAACGAGCGGTCCAATCTCACGTGCGGATATTGCCAAAGAAACGAGCTTAACCCCCCCTACAGTAGGAAGTATTGTAAAGGAGCTTATTGAGCAGGGGATTGTCATGGAGAGCCAGCAAGGTGAATCACAAGGTGGACGGAAGCCAACTATGCTTGTCATCAATAGGGAAGAGTTTTTTGTAATCGGTATGGATGCCGGGCCGAAAACGGTGGATTGCTTAGTGACCAATCTAGCTGGTGAGAGGAAGTGCGACTTCTCTCTTGAGTTGGAAGAGGAGCTTTCGAACGAAGCATTTCTCTCTGTCCTTATAAAGGGCGTAGAGCAAATGCTAGCTACCGTAAATAAACCAAAAGAAAAGATTATCGGAATCGGTGTAGCGATGCACGGTGTGGTGGATGTTCAGAATGGGATTGGTAAATATGCCCCTAATCTTCACCTCACGGATATTCCAATCAAAGAAGTATTAGAGGATCACTTTGATTTGACCGTTAAGGTTGAAAATGATGCACGAGCAATGGCGTTAGGTGAATCTTGGTTTGGCGGATGGGACGATACCAAAAGCATGCTTGCCGTTAATATTGGCCGAGGTATCGGTGGTGGAATTGTTTTGGATGGTACATTGCTTCATGGAGAGCATGATATTGCAGGAGAAATCGGGCATATGACGCTAGATTTATACGGTCGACCGTGTGAGTGTGGAAGTAATGGATGCTTTCAAACACTAGCCTCCGGACCATCCATTGAACAAAAGGTTCAGGCAGCACTGCAAAATGGAGAAGAAAGTCTTATTTTAGACCTTGTAGAAGGAAAGATAGAAGATATTACCGGGGAAATCATTTACGAAGCTGCTGTTAATGGGGATGCCTTCGCAATTCGAACATGGACGGAAGTCGGGATGTATATTGGAGTTGCTTGCACGAATCTTATCCATACGGTTAATCCAAGTAGAATTGTCTTAGGTGGAGGGGTTGCGAATGCGAAGCCTTTTTTAAAGGATTCAATTCAAAAGACCATACAAAATCGGGGCCTTACAAAAGAAGCAAAACAAACAGAGGTTGAATTTTCGAGGCTTGGAAAAGCTGCATCTTCATTGGGTGCCATTGCACTTCTTTTAGTAGAGTTATTTCAACCCGAAATGATGAATTAGTTGGTGAATACTTAAAGCTACCTTCCATGGAAGGTAGCTTTTTGCATTATTCTACACCGAATATAAAGGTGGTTTTTTTTGAATATTGCTCATCTTTATCTAGGATAACACTTGGAAATCCATCAGAATGGTGCAAGGAAGCAGGAGAAGCTTGGGTTTCTAGGCAAAGACCGAGATATTTACGGGAAGCCCCTTCCACCAACTCTAAATCCTCAGGAAGCATGTTCGACGTGTACATAACGAACCCGGGTTGTTCGGTTTGAACTGTTAATGTTCTTCCACTTATAGGCTCTCTTACGATAGCCGCTACATCTGCTTGGTTGTTCAGAATAAAATAGTGATCATATCCATTACCGGCAATTTTGTTTTGCGGATGAGAAGCTTCCATACCTTCTTTAATCGTTCGGTTGCTGCGGAAGTCGTAGGATGTATTCGTGACATCTAATAGATTCCCAGTAGGAATGAGTGCCTCATCTAGTTCCACAAATACATCGCTATTTATCTGTAAATCATGTGCTAGAATATCTGTTTTTAGATTTCCGCTTAAATTAAAATAGGAATGATTCGTTAATGTAAGAGCGGTTTTCTTATCAGATGTCGCTTCATACAGAATGGTAAACTCATTTGCATTATTTAAGGAATACGTTACGTTAACGTGAAGGTTTCCAGGATATCCACCTTCTCCATCGGGACTAAAGTAAGTAAACACGAGCTGCACGTCGTTTTCTGTTTGTTTAGGCTCTACTTGCCATACTACACGATGAAATCCACTAGCTCCACCGTGTAGATGGTTCGGCCCATCATTTGCTTCCAACGTATAGTTTTTTCCATCTAATTCGAACTGTGCAGATTGAATTCGCCCTGCAACGCGCCCGACTAATGCACCTAAGAACGGAGGATTTTCTAGATAGGCAGATTTGTCTTTAAAGCCCAACACTACATTTTCGAATGTTCCATAACGATCTGGAACGAGTATCTTTGTGATTATTCCTCCTAAGTTTAAACAACTTACTTCCATACCTCGATCATTTTTTAATGTGTATTCCGTAATTGGCTCTTCATAAGGGATGGAAAGTTCTCTTTGCATGATTTCCATGGGGTCTTCCTCCTTGACTAGTTATTTAAGTGATCGATAAATCGTTGAAACGCTTGCTTACCACTTTCATTTTGTTTAAAGACGCCGGCATCTTCCAACACTCTCGTAAACTTTTGTCCTAATTCGTGCTCAATGATCTCCTCAACGTTTTGTTCGGTAATCGAATAATTTTCCTTGATTTGCTCCGCCCACTTCTGGTGATACGTTTCGATACGGTGAGGTTGATGGAGTAAAAATTTCTTCATTTCCATTAATTCATCTTGTAAACGTGCTGGTAATACAGCTAACCCCATTACTTCGATTAGTCCGATGTTTTCCCGTTTTATATGGTGAACATCTTCGTGAGGGTGAAATATTCCAAGAGGATGTTCCTCGGTAGTTCGGTTATTGCGTAGGACTAAATCTAACTCCCACGTATATCCTTTCTTTCTTGCAATAGGGGTAATCGTGTTATGCGGCATAGAATCGGTATAAGCAAGGATATTCGCCGTCTGATCACTGTAATCCTTCCATTTCTTCAAAATCATGTCTGCCACATTAATGAGTTCATTTCTTTTTTCGGATTGTAATCGGATTACGGACAAAGGCCAATGTAAGATTGCAGCGTTGATGTCTGGGAAAGCATTCAAAGAAAATGAAAAGTCTTCTTTGGCTTTTGTCATTGCAAACGTATATTGTCCACCTTGATAATGGTCATGAGATAAAATCGAACCTCCGACTATCGGCAAATCTGCATTGGACCCTAAAAAATAGTGAGGGAAGAGATCGACGAAGGAAAGCAGCCTTTCAAAGGTGTCACGGTCCACTTTCATGTCTCTATGTTCCTCAGCTAATACGATACAATGCTCGTTATAATAGACGTATGGAGAATATTGTAGGAACCATCGTTCATTGGCTAATTCTAGCTCTATGATTCGATGATTGGATCGTGCAGGATATCCGGTTCTTCCTTCATACCCTTCATTTGCAGGACAAAGAACACAATCTGGATACGTGCTCGTGTTAGATTTCATGGCTTTCTCACGCTTAATTTGTTCCGGGTCTTTTTCCGGCTTGGAAAGGTTAATTGTAATATCCATTTCCCCGTACTTTGTAGTTGTAGTGAAATGAATGTTTTTGGCTATTCGTTTTGTTTGAATATAGTTACTATGCTGACTTAATTGATAAAAATAATCCGTACTTCGTTCAGGTGCTTCCTTATACTTCTTCCAAAATTTTTGGTGAATGTCCGATGGCTTGGAAAGGAAACAATTCATGATATTCGCAGCAAAGATTTCTTTATCATCAAATACGTCTTCAATAATAGCTTCATCTATTGCATATTGAACGATTTTTTCTAAAAGATCAGGAAGGCTTTCTGTTATAGGATGTATGGTTTGTTCCTCAACAAAGTTAGTAAGATGGCATAATGCTAGTATTTGGTTACGTACATAACGAGCATCACGTTCTTCGATGAGCTGTACTTCTATTCCTTTTTGAACTAATCGATTGATAGAAAGGAATATAGACATGATTAGGAACGCACTTCCTTTCCAAATCCATTCGGGTGTGTTTGGTGCCACTTCCACGCATCAGAAATAATAGTTTGGATATCCGTCCGTGTAGGCTCCCATCCTAATATTTTTTTTGCTTTTGCAGAAGAAGCAATTAATGTACTCGGATCCCCACTTCGTCTAGGTGCAACCTCAGCAGGAATAGCGTGACCAGTTACGTTTCTTGCGGTGTCAATTATTTGATGGACAGAGAACCCTTGGTTACTTCCTAGATTAAAAATTTCGCTATTTCCACCATTATTTAAATAATCTAAGGCTAATAAGTGTGCTTCGGCTAAATCCTCCACATGAATATAGTCTCTTATGCACGTTCCATCCTCCGTTGGATAGTCATCTCCAAAAATGGAAATAGCCTTTCGTTGACCAAGAGCCACCTGTAATACGATAGGAATGAGATGCGTTTCTGGATTGTGATCCTCGCCAATCTCTCCAGTAGCGCGTGCCCCTGCAACGTTAAAATATCTGAGAGAAACATAGCGAATTCCATAAGCTTCCTGGCACCACTTCATCATCTTTTCCATTGTGAGCTTGCTTTCGCCGTACGTGCTAGTTGGGTTTGTTGGCATATCCTCTGTAATAGGAATTTGTTCTGGCTCGCCATAAGTAGCAGCAGTAGACGAAAAGATGATTTTATCAATCCCGTTTTCTTGCATCACTTGTAATAAAACTTGTGTACCGTGCACATTATTATCAAAGTACTTAAGAGGATTTTCCATAGATTCACCAACTAGAGAATTGGCAGCAAAGTGAATGACGGCTCCAATAGATTCTTTTTGAAAAACATTCCTTAAAAAGGCAATATCACGCATGTCTCCCTTATAGAAGGTTGCCTTCGGGTGAACAGCTTCTCGGTGACCGTTTTCTAAATTGTCAATGACGATAACCTCTTTGTTTTGATCGATTAACTGATAAACTGCGTGGGAACCGACATATCCAGCCCCACCTAATACTAAAATAGCCATGTTAAAAGCTCCTTTCTATTTTTAGTTCCTTTGCCCCATCAGAGATGGCTGCTTGATAAAAGGTTGGTTCATATCCAATGTTCGTACGATAGATTTCCGTAACGTTCTTTTGGAATTTGGAAACGAGTTGTTTTTCTACGATGGCAATCGCACACCCTCCAAATCCAGCTCCAGTCATTCGAGCACCTAGAACGCCTTCTTGCTGCCAAGCTGCTTGAACAATGGTGTCTAATTCGAGCCCAGTTACTTCATAGTCCTTTTGTAAAGATACATGTGAGTCGTTCATTAACGTACCAAATTCACCAAGTTTACCAGCTTTGAGTTTTGCTAATGCCCTGATGGTTCGTTGGTTTTCATAAACGGCGTGTTTTGCGCGTTTGCGATCGGAATCTTGTTTAATCAGATATTTATGTGTTTCAAACTGTGATTCAGTAAGGTCACCTAAACTTGTAATGGATAGCTCATTTTGTAAATCCGCTAAGGCGCGCTCACATTCAGCCCTTCGCTCGTTATACTTTGATCCGGCAAGCTCACGTCGTTTGTTCGTATTCATGATGACGATGGTATGATCATCTAACTCAATAGGTGCATATTGGTAGGACAAGCTCTGGCAATCTAGTAAAATAGCATGATCTTTTTTCCCCATCCCAATAGCGAACTGATCCATAATCCCGCTGTTTACTCCAATGTACTCATTCTCTACACGTTGACCGAGCTTAATCATGTCCAAACGATCCAGAGTTACCCCATAAAGCCCTTCCAATAAGACAGCGGTTGCTAGTTCGATAGAAGCGGAAGAAGACAATCCTGCACCATTTGGAATGTTTCCATAGTAAAGAATATCCGCACCATAAGGAGTGGAAAGTCCTTTTTCCTGCCATAATTTTAACACACCCTTAGGATAATTCATCCATTTGTCAGTGTCCTTGTAGGAAAGGTTATCTAATGGAACAGATAGGATGCCGGTTTCCATAAAGTTCATGGAGTAAAACCGAAACATTTGATCGTCTCTAGGCAACACAAGTGCATAGGTGCCGAAAGAAATGGCTGCAGGAAATACGTGTCCGCCGTTATAGTCCGTATGTTCTCCTATCAAATTAATTCTCCCAGGTGCAAAAAAGACTCGTGGTTGCTCCTTTCTTTGAAAGATTTGCTCAAAGCTTTTTGTTAACTCCGCTACATTCAACTAAAATCCTCCTTCTCAATAACTTAATTAAATTAATTTACTTAGTGTTGTACCCTCATCTTACATGTAATGGTATCGTTTTGCAATCACTTTTTATTGACATTTCTCGCAGTATAATTGATAATCGTTATCAGTTGGAGATGGCATGTAATGCAATCGCTTCACATATAGATAAAGAAGGAAATGGCTAATGAACAGGCAAGGGGAGTGTTGGAAATGACATTATCAGAAGTGATTAAAAATAGAAGATCTATTCAATTATACGAGGATAAACCGGTACCTTTGGATGAATTAAAGGAATTGTTAGAGACAGCTATTTGGGTTCCAAATCATAAAATGACAGAACCGTGGAGATTTATTTTTATTCAAGGAGATTCACGTAAGCATCTAGCAGAAATAAATCGAAAACTAAATGAAAAAGGTACAACACTAGAGGAAAAAAAGAAACATGGCGAGATAGCTTATCAAAAAATAATGGACGTTCCACTATTTCTTATGGTTGTGATGAACGAAAACCCTAACATGAAACTAAGAGAAGAGGATTATGCAGCAACGAGCTGTGTAGTGCAAAATTTTAGCTTACTCGCATGGGAAAAAGGAATCGGAATGATTTGGAAGACGAATCAGCTAACCACAAACATAGAAGTACGTGATACGTATGGAGTGAAGCCAGGTGAGAAAATTGCAGCAATGCTGCAAATTGGCTATCCTGCAAAGGTGCCGAAAGAAAGACCGAGAAAACAAGCCAAAACACTAATATCTGAGTTTCATTAATCGGGAGAGATCCCTATTTTTATTTTTTGTTGTTAAATTTTCGAAAAATTCGGGTGGTTCCTGTTTCATTTTCAATCTAGTTTCCGCTACAATAAAGTAGAATGAATATTGAAGGAGGAGTTACCGTGGAGCATAAAAATTTGACACCGTTTCCAGACGGGTTTTTATGGGGTTCTGCATCCGCTGCCTATCAAATTGAAGGGGCATGGGATCAAGATGGAAAAGGCCCTTCTGTATGGGATGTTTATACGAAGAAAGAAGGTACTACATACAAAGGAACAAACGGAGACATAGCCGTTGACCACTATAACCGTTATAAGGAAGATGTCGCGTTAATGGCGGAGATGGGCTTAAAGGCGTACCGTTTCTCTATCGCTTGGACACGAATCTTTCCGAACGGTAAAGGTGAAATCAACGAAGCGGGAGTTAAGTTTTATAATGACTTAATTAACGAACTAATTAAACATGACATCGAGCCGTTAGTAACAGTCTATCACTGGGATGTTCCACAAGCTTTAATGGATGAGTATGGGGCTTGGGAATCTCGGCAAATCATCGATGACTTTAACAACTACTGTGTAGAGCTATTTAAACGTTACGGGGATCGTGTGAAGCATTGGGTTACACTAAACGAACAAAATATTTTCATAGGCCTTGGCTATCGTAATGGGATCCATCCTCCTGGTGTAAAAGATCTGAAAAGAATGTATCAAGCAAACCATATCGCAAGTGTTGCGAATGCGAAAGTTATTCAATCTTTCCGCAAAATCGTACCAGATGGAAAAATTGGTCCGAGCTTTGCT